>NZ_JAOECN010000059.1:0-22053 GCF_029836855.1 Pseudomonas sp. GD04058 | reverse complement strand
GGGCACCGCCGGACCCTGTGGGAGCTGGCTTGCCAGCGATGAGGCCCTCAAGATCACCTGGTATTGTGGGTACCGCCGACCCTGTGGGAGCTGGCTTGCCAGCGATGAGGCCCTGAGGATCACCTGGCCATGATCGCCTTGAACAGCTCCGATTCCAGCCAGCCCTGCAACCAGGCCCTGAGCCTCGGGTAGGGCGCCTCGGCGAACCATTGCGGTTCGACCCCGGCGAACTGGCGGATAAACGGCAACAGGGCGGCATCGGCCAGGCTTGGGTGATCGGCGAGCAGGTAAGGCTGCTCGCCGAGCAGCCCTTCCAGGTCCGCCAGGATCACTTCCGCCTGCTGCCGATAATGCTCCCGGGAATGCTCCGGGTAGCGTTCGGCATATTTGTAGTGGTTCAGGTGAAGCTTGAACGCGTTGTCATTGCGCGCGATCAGCGCATCGATCCGCGGATCGCCATCGAGTCGCCAATCCTGCGGATCATGCTGCGCCAGCGCCCAGCGCATGATATCCAGGCTTTCCTCCAGCACCCGTCCCTCGACGCTGAGCACCGGCACCGTGCCCTTGGGCGACAGCGCCAGCATCTGCGCCGGCTTGGCCTTCAGGCTGACTTCCTCGATGTGCACCGGCACCCCGGCGTAGCGCAGCGCCAGGCGTGCGCGCATGGCGTAGGGGCAGCGGCGGAACGAATAGAGGATCATCCCGCCACCTCAAGATGGCTCAGGCCATTGCCCTGGCGGCGCACCTGGATCTGCACGCCGATCCGTTCATGCATCTCCTGCACGTGGGAAATCACGCCGACCTTGCGCCCCTGGGCCTGCAGGCCGTCGAGGGCGTCCATGGCCAGTTGCAGGGATTCGGGATCGAGGCTGCCGAAGCCTTCGTCGATGAACAGCGATTCGATACGCAGGGTGCTGGACGCCATCGACGCCAGGCCCAGCGCCAGCGCCAGGGAAACCAGGAAGGTTTCGCCACCGGACAGCGAATGCACCGAGCGCAGTTCGTCGCCCATCTCGGTGTCCAGCACCAGCAGGCCCAGCTGGCTGCCGCCGCGCTTGAGGCGGTAGCGCTTCACCAGCTGGCGCAGTTGCTGGTTGGCATGGTGCACCAGCAGGTCTAGGTTGTAGCTCTGGGCGATCTTGCGGAAGGTGTCGCCGCTGGACGAACCGATCAGGTCGCTCAGGCGCGCCCAGCGCTGCCATTCCTCGCGGGCCTGGGCGATGCGTTCGGCCAGGCTCTGGCTGGCCTGCTGGCGGCGCTGGTCCTCGGCTTGCTGTGCGCGTAGCTCGGCGCACTGGTGCTCTTGCTGGTCGAGTTGCTGCTGGCTGGCAAGCAGGGTCTGGTCCAGCTCTTCGACGCTTTGTTCGGTGAGCTGCTGCTTCTGGTGCTGTTGCAGGCGCTCGTCACGTTCCTGGAGACGCACGCTGCATTGCTCGACGGCTTTTTCGGCCGACTGCAGGCGCTGGCGCAAAAGCGCGACCTGTTCGTCGTCCATGCCGAGCAGGGCGTCGAGGCCCTGTTCGTCCAGCTCGGGATGGGCCTGGCGCCACTGGTCGATGGCGGCGTCCAGTTGCTGGCGTTCCTGGTCCAGCGCCTGGTGCTGCTCTTCGCGGGCCTTGAGTTCGCTGGCCAGGGCGGCGGCCTGGGTGCGGGCATCCTGCATCTGCTGGGCCAGGCCCGCCTCGCTGGCGCGGGCCTGTTCCACCGCCTGTTCCAGAGCGCGCTGCCAGTGATCGGCGTCGGCATGCTCGCCGATCAGCGCGGTCAGGGCCTGGCGTGCCTGTTGCTGCTGGGTTTCCAGCGCGGACAGTTGCTGGCTGCGCTGCTCCAGCGCCTGCTGGCGTTCCTGCTGCTTGGCTTCGAGGCTTTCCCGCTGCTTGAGGCGTTCGGCCAGTTCCTGCTGCTCGTCCTTTTGCTGGTCAAGCAGTTGCAGGCGGTCGCTGAGTTGCTGGTCGAGGCTGAGGAAGGTTTCCGACGGGGTTTCCCGCAGGGCCGCGAAGACGTCTGCGGGCAGCAGGGTCTCGAACTGCGCCAGGTCCTGGTCCAGGCGCTGCTGGTCGGCATTCAGGCCGTCCTGCTGCTGGTTCAGTTGCAAGGTGGCCTGGCGGTGGGCTTCGTTGGCGTCTTGCAGCTGCTGCTGAAGACGGGCGGCGTCCTGTTGCAGGGTCAGCAGGGTCTGCTGGCGCTGCTGATCGCGCTCGATATCGTCGTTGAGGCGTCGCAGTTGCAGGTCCAGCCAGGGGCTGCGGGCGGCGCTGTCGTGCTCGGACAGTTGCGGCCACAGGGCCTGGGCCTGCAGGTCCGCGTCCAGGGCCTGGAGCTGGTTGTTCAGCTCTTCCTGCTGAACCACGGAGTCCTTGAGCTGGAGGTTGATGCCGCCCACTTCGACGCGCAGGTCTTCGAGCTTGCGGGACAGGTCGTCGACGACCTTCTGCGCGGCGGCTTCCTCGCTTTCTTCATGGCGGGCGAGGTTTTCCAACAGGGCTTCCGGCTGGTGATAGGGGTGCTCCAGGCTGCCGCAGACCGGGCAGGGCTGGTCGTCCTGCAACTGCGTGCGCAGCTCCTCGACGCTGGCATTGCGGGCCAGGCGCTGACGTTCCAGTAACTGGCGGGTCAGGGTCAGGGCCTGTTGCGCTTGCTCCAGCTCCTGCTTGCCCTGCAGGCCGGTGGCGATCAGTTGCTGGCGCTGCTGCTGGGCCGTGGTTTGGCGCTCACGCAGGGCATTCAGGCGCTGTTCGATTTCCTGCTGGCGGCTCCACAGCCGGGCGAGTTCTTCGAAGCCGCGTTGCAGCTTGCGGTTGTCCTGCAACAGGGTGCCGAGCAGGGCGATCTGTTCGGCGAGGGCTTGCGGCTCGGCGGCACTTTCCTGGAACAACAGATCCAGCGACTGGCGCAGCTGCGCGCATTCCTGTGCCCGGGCCTCGGCGGCCTGGCGCAGGGCCGGCAGCTCGTCGCGACCCTTGCCCAGGCGGTTGGCGGTGAGCATTACCTGCTGCAATTGCCCGCGATAGGCATTCCAGGCGCTGCCAAGGTCGGCAAGGCCGGCAGTCTGCTCAAGCCGGGCGGCGATGCTGGCGAGACTCTGCTCGTGGCGCTGCTGGTGCTCGACCAGGGTGTCGAGCTGGTTGCGGCCTTCACTGAAGGCGTGTTGCGCCTGTTGGCCCTGCTCGCGTTCACGGGCCAGGTCCTGCTCCAGGCGGGTCAGGTTGTGCTGGATCTCGAAGGCCTGGCGCAGGTTCGGGGCGCTCTCGCTCTGCACGGCGAGGGCGTGTGCCAGCGCCTCCTTGGCGCCGCCGAGTTCCTGCTCCAGACGCAGTTGACGCTCGCCCAGTTCCGCTTGTTGCCGGCGTTGCTGTTCCAGCGCGGCGGCCAACGGGGCGAGCTGGTTGAGTACCTCCTGGCGACGGGCGAACTGGTGACGCTGCGGCGCCAGTTGTTCCAGGCGCTTCAGGTCCAGGCGTTCGGCGGCCAGGGCGTCCCACTCCTGGCGGGCGCTGGCAAGGGCCTGGGCGGCGGCTTGCTGCTGGTCCTGCAGGGCCAGCAGCTCGTTGAGCCAGGCACGTTGCTGTTCGAGCTGGCGCAACTGGCCCTGTCCGGCCTTGAGGGCTTGCTGGGCCTCGGCCAGGCGCTGGTCGAGCGCCGCGCGTTCTTCTTCGCTCATTGGCAGCACGCCGCTGGCTTCATGCTCCAGCGACCTGTAGACCTCGGCAGCGTCCCGGGCCTTGATGAAGGCACGCTGGCCGAGCTGGGTATAGATCGCCGTGTTGGTGAGCTTTTCCAGCAGCTCGCTGCGTTCCTTGTCGTCGGCCTTGAGGAAGGCGCTGAACTCGCTCTGCGCCAGCATCACCGCACGGGTGAACTGGGCGAAGTTGAGGCCCAGGCGCGACTCGATCAGTTGTTCGTATTCGCGCTTGCTCTGGTTGCTCAGCAGTTGCTGGCTGTCCAAGTCATGCAGGCTCTGGCGGCTGCCCTGCAGTTTGCCGGTGGCCTTGTCGCGGGCGCGGTTGGCTTCCCAGCGGGCGCGGTAGCGGCGGCCGTCGATGCCGACGAAATCCACCTCGGCGAAGCAACTGCCGGTACCGCGACGCAGCAGGGTGCGCGGGTCGTTGGTGAGGATTTCGCCGTCGGCATCGGGCACCTTGGTTTCGCGGCCGATGTTTTCCAGGCGCGGCACCGAGCCGAACAGGGCCAGGCACAGCGCATCGAGCAGGGTACTCTTGCCGGCGCCGGTCGGCCCGGTGATGGCGAACAGGCCGGCACTGGCCAGGGGTTCGGCGGTGAAATTGATTTCGAAAGGCCCGGCCAGGGAGGCCAGGTTCTTCAGGCGGATGGCGAGGATCTTCATGGCTGTTCCTCCTGCTGCTGGACTTCCTGCAACAGCAGGGCGAAATCGGCCAGGGTGCTGTCATCGGCGGCGCTGCCGTAGGCCTGTTCCCAGGCGCGGGCGAACAGGTCCTGGGGGCGCAACTGGCCCAGTTCCACCAGGCGCTCTTCTTCCTTGCCATCGGCGCCGATGCGCCCGGCGTATTCGGCGCTGATCCGCACCAGGCGCACGGCCTTGCCTTGCAGGGCGGTTTCCAGCTGCTGGCGCAGGTCGGGTTGCGGTTCATCCAGTTGCACCCGCACTTCCAGCCAGGGCTGACGGTGCGGGTCGTCGAGCAGATCGACCACCGGCAGCTCGGCGAGCTGTTCGAGAATCTCCGCCAGCGGCGCCGGCCCGATCCGCTGCAGCGCCACGGCGCGCGGCACGCTGCGGCTTTCGACGCTGACCAGCTTGTTGCCCTTGAGCTCTACTTCGAGGATCTGGTGCGGGTATTTGATTTCCGAGAACGACAGCGGCAACGGCGAGCCGCTGTAGCGTATGCGCTCCTCGCCATTGACCTTCTGTGGCTTGTGCAGATGGCCTAGGGCGACATAGGCGATGTCCGCGCCGAACAGGCTGGCGGGCAGGGCCTCGGCGTTGCCGATGATCAGGCTGCGCTCGGAGTCCTCGGACACCGAGCCGCCGGCCATATGGGCGTGGCTGATGGCGATCAGCGCCTGCTTCGGCTGGCGCCGCTCCAGGGCCGCGGCGATCAGTTTCTCGTGGACCTGGCCGATGCCGCGCAAGTAATCCTCGCCCAGGTGCGGGCCGGTGACTTCGGCCGGGCGCAGGAAGGGCAGGGCCAGGCACCAGGCCTCGACCTTGCCCTTGGCGTTGGTCAGCGGCACCAGCAGGCGCTCGCTGTCGAGCTGGCCTTCGTCGAGCCACTGCACGCGGCCCAGGGCATGGGTGCGCAGGCTGCGCATCAGCGGGCCGGGCAGTTCGATGCGCGAACCGGAATCGTGGTTGCCGGCGATCATCACGATGGTCAGGGCTGGTTGTTGCTCGTGGGCCTTGACGATGAAGTTGTACAACTGTTCCTGGGCCTTCACCGGCGGGTTCACGGTATCGAAGATGTCGCCTGCGATCAGCAGGGCATCGGGGCTGCGCAGCTTCAGCTGGCCGAGCAGCCAGTCGAGGAAGCAGGCATGTTCGAAATCGCGCTCCTGGCCGTGCAGGGTTTGCCCCAGATGCCAGTCGGAGGTGTGAAACAGACGCATGGATAGTCCTGTGACGGGGGCAGGATGGAAAACCGGTAATGGTACCTGAAATATGTGGTGTGCTTGCGGGCCTCATCGCTGGCAAGCCAGCTCCCACAGGGTCCGCGGTGCATGCGATCCCTGTGGGAGCTGGCTTGCCAGCGATGAGGCCCTCAAGAACAACATAAAACTATTGGAATAAATCATCTGCAGGCCCTCATTCCGGGACCGCCGGCGCCGACCCTGTGGGAGCTGGCTTGCCAGCGATGAGGCCCTGAAGAACAACAGAAAACTATTTGGGATAAAGCGGCGGCAAGCTGCCGTTCTCGCCCTGGGGCGGCTGGGGCTGTTCGGCGGCAGGAATGGTACTGATCGCCTTCCACAGGTCCTCGCCTTGCCAATACTGCCCGGCCTCGCTGTACAGCGCGCTGTTCAGCCCGTCCAGGGCATCGGACAAGGGCACGAAGCGCGCGGCCATGTCGGCCAGGGTCTGCGGTTGCTGGCGTGCCCAGGCATCGAGGGCCTGGCGGGTGGCCTGGGGGTCGTTGGCCAGGCAGGCGCGCTTGAGGTCGTCGAGCAGGGTCCGCGGGCTGGGGCCGGCCTGGATCACCCGGGCCACTGCCGGCTGCGAGCGCGCCCGCCACCACAGGGCGAAGCCGGCCAGGGTGGTCAGGGCGAGGATCAGCGTGCTCAGTTGCCATGGCCAGAGCAGGCGGCTGCCCTGGTCCGCCGTCAGGCCCGGGGTTTCGGTCAGCGCCGGGTTGTCCTGCACCTTTAGGCTGCGCGCCGGCAGGCTGCTGTGTTCCAGATGGTTTTCGCGGGTGTTCCACCACGTCACTTCCAGGGCCGGCAGCTCCAGGTTGCCGCTGTGGGTCGGAACCAGCGCCTCGCGCTCTTCGCGGCTGCCGATCAGGCCGCGCTCGTCGATCTGGTTGCGCAGTTGCGGCTGGTCCGGGTAACGGCGCAGGCCGGCGATTTCGCTGACCGGCAAGGGCGTGAGCTGAGTACTGGACAGCCCCTCGGCCTTGAGCAAAACGCTGCGGGTCAGGGAGTCGCCGATCTGGATCGGACTCTGCGCCGGGTCCGGGCTCCAGTGTTCTTCCAGGGTCAGGCTGCGTGCCGGCAGCCAGGGCGTGCCGGCCGGGTAGCTGGGCGGAATCGGCCTGACCTGCAACGGCAGCTCCCGCGAAGCCACCCGCACCTGGGTATTGCCGGCGGCATTCGGGCTATCGCTGTCAGCCCCGGCGCTGGTGGCGCTGAAGGTCAGCGAGGGGACGGTCACGGCACCGCTCTGCTGTGGGTACAGGGCGTAGCGCATTTCGATCACGCCGTGGCGGATGCCGTTGATCAGCTTTTCATAGGTGCGCGATTCACCCAGCGGCTCGATCTTCACCCCTTCCATTTGCAACGGGCTGAGGCTGCTGTCGTCGTACAGCGATACCGAGTGGTAGATGCGCAGGGTCAGCACGGCCTGGGCCTGCACGTAGACGCTGGCCTGGTCGAGGCTGGCTTCGATGAAGACCGGGGCGAGGAGGGTCGCCGGGGTGTCTTCGGCCGCCTGCACCTGCAACTGGATCGGCGCGCTGTGCAGTTCGCCCAGGCTCAGCGCGGGGATTTCCAGGGTGCCGGCACGGCGCGGCATCAGGGTCACCACCCAGCGCGTGGTGGCTTCGTTCTGCCCGTCGAGGGTATTGAGGCTGTTGAGCTGGCGGGTGCCGCGCACCTCGAAATCCGCTTGCAGCGGCGTCAGGTCCGGCTTGCCGAACTGGGTGACATCGCGGATTTCCAAGGTCAGCTCCAGGGTTTCGGCGGTGCTCAACTGGCTGCGGTCGACACTGGCGGCCAGCTCCTGGGCCTGGGCCTGCAGGGCGAAGAAAAGACAGAAGACGAAGGCGCAGACGCGGCTCATCGATGGGTTTCCTGAAGTTGTTGCTGTTCGTACCAGAATTTGCGTCGCAGCAGTTGCGATGGATTGTCCGGAATCTGCCGCAGCCATTGCTCCAGGGCCTGGCGCTGCTCGGCGTCAAGCGTATTGCCGGTAGGGCGCTGGGGCGGCCGGGTGGTGGACTCGTCGTCATCGCCGGCGGGGTTCTGCGGCGCCTGTACGGCGCCCGGATCCTGCTGCTCCTGGGGTTCTTCGCCGGGTTGTGCGGTTTCCTGCTCGCTGCTGCTCTGCTGTGGGTTGTCGCTGCTTTCGCCGGGCAGCGGCTGGGCGTTCGGCTGCTCCTGCGGTGCTTGCGGCTCTTCGGCGGGTGGGGTCTGTTCCTGCTCGCGCTGTTCCAGCAGTTGCTCGACCAGGGCCTTGTTGGTCAAGGCCGGTTGCAGGTCGGGCTGGCGCTCCAGGGCCTGTTCATAGGCATCCACCGCCGCTTCCAGCTCGCCGCCGAGGGCCAGGGCGTTGCCGCGGTTGTAATGGCCGGCGGCGCTGTCGTCGAGGGCGAACTGGCGTGCCGCTGCGGCGTAGTCGCCGGCCTGGTACAGGGCCCAGCCTTTCCATTGCGGGTCCTGGAAGTGCCTGGCCGCTTCCGCCGGGCGCTGCCGTTCCAGCAGGTGCTGGCCCTGCTGGTCGGGGCGGCGCCACAGTTCGTTGAATTCGAAGGCATAGGAGGGTTGCGGCAGGCACAGCAGCAGCGGCAGGCAGAACAACCAGCCGCGGCGCCCGGCACAGGCGGCCAGCAGCAACAGCGGCAGGAGCAGCCAGTAGCCCTGGTCGGCCCAGGTATCCAGTTGCACGGTCTGGCCATCGCTGCTCAGCGCCCGGGGCTGGTCGAACAGGCCCAGGCCGCGCAGGTCGAGGTCGTCGATACGGGCATGCCGGTAGCGGCCGCCGAGCTGGCTGACGAAGGGCTTGAGGCTGCTGCTGTCCAGGCGCGGCACCAGGATCGCGCCGTCGGCATCCTTGAGGAATTCGCCGCTGGCCTGCCGCACCGGCGCCCCTTCGGCGCTGCCGATGCCGAGCATCAGCAGCGGCGGCCCGTTGCGCCCCAGGGCCTGGGCGATGCCCTGGCGTTCCGCGTCGGTCAGCGACGAGGCAATCAGCAACAGCCGGCCCTGGCCCAGGCCCGCCTGGGAGAGCAGCGCCAGGGCCTTGCCCACGGCCAGGTCGGCGCGCTGCCCGGCCAGCGGCATGATCCCCGGCTCCAGCGCTTCGAGCAGGTTGCGGCTGGTGCCGAGGTCGTCCGACAGCGGCACCAGGGTATGCGCACTGCCGGCGTAGACGACAATCGCGGTCTGGCTGTCGCGGCGGTGTTCGAGCAGGTCGAGGATCTTGCGCCGGGCCTGTTCCAGGCGGGTGGGCGGGGTGTCCTCGGCGAGCATTTCCGGGGTCAGTTCGAGCAGGATCACCAGCGGGTCGGCGGGGCGCTGGCGGGTTTCTTCCAGGCGCTCCCAGCTTGGCCCGAGCAAGGCCAGCACGCCGAGCATCCAGGCCAGGCCGAGGGCGATCCACGGCAGCTTGCTGTCGTGGCCGCTGCCACCGCCGAGCAGCACGCCATGGAACGCCGGCGGCAGGATCATCTGCCAGCGCCCGGCGCGCTTCTGCCGGTGCCAGAGTTTCCACAGCAGCCAGCCGAGCAGCGGCAGGGCCAGCAGCCACAGCGGGCGCATGAAGTGCGGCCAGAGTTCGCTCATCGACGCCTCCGCAGACGCAGGCGCTTGAGCCGCTGGCGCCATTCCGGGTGCGGCTGGAGGAAGTCCGGGCGGCGCAGCAGGCGCTGGAGCAGCCGTTGCAGCAGGTGGTCGGGCCAGCGTTCGCGGATCACCAGGGCCAGGCTCAGCAGCATCGCCCCGGCCAGCGGCCAGGCATACAGGGCTTCGGCGGTACGCGCCTGGGTGGGTTGCTGCTCGACCGGTTCGAGCAGGTCGAGGGTGTCGCCGATGCTTTTCAGCTCGGCACCGTCGCGGGCGCGGAAATACTCGCCATGGGTGATCTGGGCGATCTCGCGCAGCGAGGCTTCGTCGAGGTCCAGGCTCGGGTTCAGGCCGATCTGCCCGGCCGTGCCGCTTTCCTCGGCGCTGGCGCCGATGCCGATGGTGTAGATGCGGATGCTCTCCTGGGCGGCCAGGCGCGCAGCGGTGAGCGGGTGGATCTGCCCGCCGTTGTTGGCGCCGTCGGTCACCAGGATCAGCACCCGGCTGTCGGTCGGGCGCGCGCGCAGGCGCTTGACCGCCAGGCCGATGGCGTCGCCGATGGCGGTGTTCTTGCCGGCGATGCCGATCTGGGCGTCGTCGAGGAAATTGCGCACGGTGCGCCGGTCGAAGGTCAGCGGCGCCTGCAGGTAGGCCTGGCTGCCGAACAGGATCAGGCCGACGCGGTCGCCTTCGCGCTGCTGGAGGAAATCACCGAGCAGGTCCTTGACCAGCGACAGGCGGCTGACCTCTTCGCCGTCCCAGCTCATGTCCGGGTAATCCATGGAACCGGAGACGTCCACCGCCACCAGCAGGTCGCGGCCGCTGGCGGCCACCGGCAAGGGTTCGCCCAGCCACTGCGGGCGGGCCGCGGCGCACAGCAGCAGGAGCCAGACCAGCACGAAGGGGGCCTGCTGGCGCAGGGTCGGCAGGTTCAGGCGCGCGCGGCGGCCGGCCAGGCCTTCCAGTTCGTCGAGGAAGCTGACCTTGAGCACCGGCTCGCCGCTGTCGGCCGCCGGTAGCAGCAGGCGCGCCAGCCAGGGCAGCGGCAACAGGGCGAAGACCCACGGCCAGGCCAGTTCAAACATGCTTGCGGATCCAGGTTTCGACCGCCTGGTTGAGGCCGGCGATGGCTTTGTCGTCGAGGCGGCATTCGGGCTTGTAGGTGCCTTCCACCAGCACCATCCAGCGGGTCAGCCCGGCAGCCGGGCAGCGGTTGTCGAGAAAGGCCAGCCATTGGCGTCCGTTGAGGGTATGGCTGTGGCTGTCCGGGTAGTGGTTGCGGCACAGGCGCTTGAGCAGGGCGTTGATCTGCTGCAGCCAGGCGCCGGCATGGGCGCCGTCGTAGGGCTTGGGCAGTTGCGCCAGTTCGGCCAGGGCGGCGACGCGGATCGGGTCCAGCGGCTGTTCGGCGCGCGGTACCCTGGCCTTGCGCGGCCGCCAGTGACGCAGGCGCCACAGGCCCCAGCCCAGCAACGGCACGAGCAGCAGCAAGGCCCACCAGCCCGGCGCTGGCGGCCAGGCGCTAACAGGGGGCGGGGCGATCAGCGGTTGCAGTTGCGCCAGTGGGTTCATCGCGGTTTGCCTGCCCGTTGAGGGTCAAGGTATTCGCGCAGTTGTTCGATCATTTCGCTCTGGGTGCTCAGCGGCATCAACACTACCCGCAGCTTTTGCGCGAGCATTTCCCAGCGCTCGATACGCGCCTCGCTCTGCTGGCGATAGCTCTGGCGCAGGTTGCTGTCGAGGGTATCGAGTTCCAGTTGCGCGCCGCGCTGGGCGAAGCGCAGCAGGCCGGCGGCGGGCAGGGCGTGGTCGAGGGGGTCGGACAGCGGCAGCAGGAGCAGGTCGCAATGCCGCGACAGCAGGCTCAGTTGCTGTTCCACGCCGGGATTCAGGGCGCGCTCGTCGCACAGGATGATCGCCAGGCTGCCCGGGCGCAGCACCTCGCGGGCGCGACGCAGCGCAGTGCCGAGGTTGTCGCCCTGGGGCACCGCCTCGGTATGCAGCGACTGGTTGACCCGGGCCAGGCGGTTGAGCAGTTGCAGCAGGCTCTGCTTGCTGCGCCGGGGCTTGATTTCGTGGTGCTCGTTGTCGCCGAACACCAGCCCGCCGATACGGTCGTTATGGCCCAGGGCAGCCCAGCCGAACAGGGCTGCGGCCTGTGCGGCGAGCACCGACTTGAACATCAGCCCGGAGCCGAAGAACAGCCGCCGGCTCTGCTCGACCATGATGAAGATCGGCCGCTCGCGCTCCTCGTGGAACAGCTTGGTGTGCGGCTCCAGGGTGCGCGCGGTCACCCGCCAATCGATATTGCGCACGTCGTCGCCGGCCTGGTACACCCGCACCTGGTCGAAATCCACGCCACGCCCGCGCAGCCGCGAATGGTGCAGGCCGACCAGCGGGCTGCGTTGGCCGGGAGCGGAAAACAGCCGGACCTCGCGCACCCGATGGCGCATCTCGATCAGCTCGCTGAGGCCGATGCGGATGCCGGGGGCGGCCAACAGTTGACTGGGCATGGGCTCAGGCAACGGCGACGACGTCGAGGATGCGCTGGATCACCCGGTCCTGGTCGATCCCGGCAGCCTCGGCCTCGAACGACAGGATGATGCGGTGGCGCAACACGTCGAACAGCACCGCCTGGATATCCTCGGGGCTGACGAAATCGCGCCCGGCCAGCCAGGCATGGGCGCGCGCGCAGCGGTCCAGGGCGATGGACCCGCGCGGGCTGGCGCCGTAGGCGATCCAGTCGCCCAGCTCGGCGTCGTACTTGGCGCCGTTGCGCGTGGCCATGACCAGTTGCACCAGGTATTCCTCCACCGCATCGGCCATGTACAGGCCGAGGATCTCCTTGCGCGCGGCGAAGATCGCCTGCTGGCTGACCCGGCGCTCGGGCTTGGTTTCGCCGTTCAGTGCTTCACCGCGGGCCTGCGACAGGATGCGTCGCTCCACCGCTGCATCGGGGAAGCCGATCTTCACGTGCATCAGGAAGCGGTCGAGCTGGGCTTCCGGCAGGGGATAGGTGCCTTCCTGCTCGATCGGGTTCTGCGTGGCCATCACCAGGAACAGCGGCGACAGCTCGTAGGTGCTGCGGCCCACGCTGACCTGGCGCTCGGCCATGGCTTCGAGCAGGGCCGACTGGACCTTGGCCGGGGCGCGGTTGATCTCGTCGGCCAGCACCAGGTTATGGAAGATCGGCCCTTGCTGGAACACGAAGCTGCCGGTTTCCGGGCGATAGATCTCGGTGCCGGTGATATCGGCCGGCAGCAGGTCGGGGGTGAACTGAATGCGATGGAACTGCGCCTCGATACCGTCGGCCAGTTCCTTGATGGCCTTGGTCTTGGCCAGCCCGGGGGCGCCTTCGACCAGCATATGGCCGTCGGCCAGGAGCACGATCAGCAGACGCTCGACCAGTTTCTCCTGGCCGAGGATCTGGGTGGAAAGAAAGGTGCGCAGCGCGATCAGCGCTTCACGGTGTTCCATCGTGACGGTTCCTGGAGTGACGCCGGGGCGGCATGCAGCGCCCGGACAGGGGCTGATACTTTAATCCATCCAGGGGGGCGGCGACTAACGGTACGGGGGAAATCTTTTACGGGGGGAGGGCGGGTTTCTGGCATCAAATACGGTATTCAGGATGTTACGCGTACCCTGTGGGAACCGGCGTTGCCGGCGATGAGACCAGTAGCCTCGCCACACATCGCGACTGGCCGGACCTGTTATTTCTGCCAGTTGGCCCCGGCGAATGGCAGGAGTACAACCGCTACAACGAATTGCTGGAGCCGTCCGGTGAATCCTTCGGTGCATGCCCACACCCCGGTACTGAACGTGATCGACGGTCGCGGGCTGGAGGTGCGCCGGGTGGATTATCACCGGGCGCAGGTGGGGCAAGCGGCCGAGCGGCGGGTACAGGCCAGCCGTTTCGATGCCGCTGCCCGGCAGCGCGAGCAGTGGGATGCGCGGCTGTTCGAGGGGCAGGGCACGGCGAACCAGCGGCAGTTGACCAGCCTGTCCGGCAGGGCACTGCTGGACGAAAGCGGCGATGCCGGCTGGCAATTGCTGTTGCCGGGCGACGCCGGGCAGGTGCTGGAGCGCTGGGATACCCGGGGCGGACACTGGCAGACCGGCTATGACGAGCGCCTGCGGCCGCTGTCGATTCGCGAAGCTGGCCGGCTGGCCGAGCGCTTTATCTACGCAACGGAAGAGGATGTGAATCGACGGGGCCGGCTGCTCCGGCATGACGATGAGGCGGGCAGCCGGACGGTCATCGGCTACAGCCTGGGCGCTGAAGAATCCGGGGAAACCCGCTGTTTTCTTGAATCGCTCGAACTGCCGGACTGGTCGCAGGCGCCGTCCCTGGAGCCGGGCGAGGGTGAAACCACCCGCCATGTACATGGCCCGCTCGCCTCGGAAAAGCTCGAGCAGATCGATGCCCGCGGTAATCGCCAGGTGTTCCGCTACGGGTTGAATGGCCAGTTGTCTGCTCTGACGGTGAATCTCGCAAGCGGCCCGGAGCATCGGGTGCAGGCCGATATCCGCTACAACGCTCAATTGCAGATCGAATCCCGGACGGCCGGGAATGGCGTGGTCAGCCAGTCGCACTACGATCCGGCCAATGGGCGTCTTGTGCGCTTCAGTGCCAGCCGCCCGGGGCGCTCGATGCTCCAGGACCTGGTCTACGAGCATGATCCGCGGGGCAATGTGCTGCGGATCGAGGATCACAGCCAGCCCGTACGGCATTTTGCCAACCAGCGGGTCGACCCGGTCTGTGCCTTTCTCTACGACTCGCTTTGCCAACTGATCGAGGCCAGCGGACGCGAGGCGGCGGGCGTCGTTTCCGGCCCGGACTTGCCGGAACTGATGCCGGATACCAGCCAGTTGCTGAATTACAGCGAGTTCTACGGCTACGACGCCAGCGGCAACCTGGTTTCCCTGAGGCATATCGGCCAGCAGCAATGGACCCGCACCTTCGAGGTGGCGGCGCACAGCAACCGTGCGTTGCCCGCGCCCGCAGACCCTGCGACCGGGTTCGATCCGAACGGCAACCTGCTCGAACTGGCGCCGGGCCAGCCGCTGCAATGGAGTGCCCGCGACCGACTGCTTGCTCTGCGCCAGGTGACGCGTGCGAACGCCCAGGACGATGAGGAACAGTATCGCTACGGCGGCGATGGCCTGCGCGTACGCAAGGTTGCGGCGCGCCTTGTGGCCGGGCGCATGCAGCACGGCGAAACCCGTTATCTGCCCGGCCTGGAACTGCATACCCGGCAAGGGGAAGCCTTCGCGGTGCTGCAGGTCGAATCCTGCCGTTGCCTGGTCTGGAGCGAAGGCCAGCCCGAGGGCATTGCCGGCCCGCAATGGCGCTACGGTGTTAACGACCTGTACGACAGCAGCGCACTGGAGCTGGACGGCGAAGCCCGCATCATTACCCACGAAGGCTATTACCCCTTCGGCGGCACGGCCTGGTGGGCGGGGCGTTCGGCGCTGGAGGCGGGCTACAAGACACGCCGCTATTCAGGGCGGGAACGGGACAGCAGCGGGCTTTACCAGTATGGGCTGCGCTACTACGCGCCGTGGCTGGCGCGCTGGATCAATCCGGACCCGGCGGGGGATGTGGATGGGCTGAACCGCTATGCGATGGTGCGGAACAACCCGGTGACGCGGGAAGACCGGCATGGGCTGGTCGGGGCCGACAAGCAGGCCGTGGTTGCAGAGCCGGCGCGCCGGCAATTCGTGAGTCAGCATTTCACCCACGAGGTCGAGGGCTACACGGTGAGTTCCACATACGTCGATCAAAATTATGTCGAGAGCCGGTTCACCAACACCTACGAGCCCGACCAATGGCTGATGGAGCACAACTATAAGAAAACCGACACTCGCTCGTTCTATGCCAGCGATGTGGCGCTTCATCAACTCGAACTCGTCTACGGTAGCCTGGACAGGGTGCCCCGGCCCTCGACCATCGTGCGTAGCAACGTCGTCAACCTCAAGGCAAGGGATGCGCTTGCCGGCCTGGCAAGCGGGTCCGAAAAGCTGAAACGGGTGTTTTTCGACGAAACCCTCAATGGCAAGACTACCCGGCACTTGATGCAGGCCATGAAGCTGGAGCCTGCCGCAGTCACGGTGGATTTCCAGCCAGGCATCTTCAAGCCGCGGATGTACATTACCGTCCATGTCGCCAACGCCATGCCGGATGCCGGTCGCCTCGTTCGCTCAGGCAATGGCGATGGTCACTCGACTCAAGCTGGTCAGCAGGCGCGTAGCGACTCCCGGCAAGGGGCAGATGAGTGGCGCGACTTCCCTGTCGCCGCAGGCGTGCGGGTCCACTACAGGAAGCGCAGTGAGACCTGGCTATGAGGCTGAGTGCTCGACGACCAGGGTCCCGACCCCCTTGAGAAGCACCTCCAGCACCGCCTCGATCTCATCCAGGTCATCGCCCAACGCGCTCTCGATATCGATCTCCAGCACATCATCCCCACCAAACAGCTCGGTTGCCCCCGGCGCCGTCTCGATCAGCAGGCGGGTGGCGCTGAGGGTCACCTTGATATCCCGCAACGCTTCGCTTTCATCCTCGATCATCAGGCCGACCTCGTCTTCATCGGGGTAGCGGCTAAGGATGAGCAGGCGCCCATCGGTGTTGCTACTGCCGAGGGTAGCGAGGTTGTCTTCTTCGTCATCGCAAGCGTTGCCGAAGATCAGCGCGGAAGTCAGTTGCATGGTGCAGCTCGATCAAGGAAATGAAACGCAAGTGTGCCAGCGTTTGCCCCCGGGATGAATCTCCGGCTGCACCTGCCTGTCCGAATATGTCGCAGCGTCGGAAGCGGCGGCGGGCGGGCTGTCGTTAAGCTGCGTTGTCAAAGGATGACCGTACGGTCCCGGACGACCCAGGTTCCAGCAGCACCGCTCTTTCTCATTTCTCCCTCCGCCGCGCCCGCCATTGGCTATGGTTGATGCGGGATATGGCGGACACGCGCGACGCTTCATTCAAAAACAAAGCCCAAGCGGAGTACCACAGATGGCGTTTTTCACCGCAGCCAGCAAAGCCGACTTCCAGCACCAACTGAAAGCCGCCCTGGCGCAGCACATCAGCGAGCAGGCACTGCCACAAGTGGCGCTGTTCGCCGAGCAATTCTTCGGCATCATCTCTCTGGACGAACTCACCCAGCGGCGCCTGTCCGACCTGGTCGGCTGCACCCTCTCTGCCTGGCGCATCATCGAGCGCTTCGACCATGCCCAGCCCAAGGTCAACGTCTACAACCCCGATTACGAGCGTCATGGCTGGCAGTCGACCCACACCGCCGTGGAAGTCCTGCACCATGACCTGCCGTTCCTCGTGGACTCCGTGCGTACCGAACTGAACCGCCGCGGCTACAGCATCCACACCCTGCAGACCACCGTGCTGAGCGTGCGCCGCGGCAAGGACGGCGAACTGCTGGAAATCCTGCCGAAAGGCACCCAGGGCGAGGGCGTGCTGCAGGAATCGCTGATGTACCTGGAGATCGACCGCTGCGCCAACAACGCCGAGCTCTCCGTACTGGCCCACGAACTGACCCAGGTACTGGCCGAAGTGCGCGTTGCCGTGGCCGACTTCGAGCCGATGAAGGCCAAGGTCCGGCAACTGCTGGAACTGGTCGAGCAGACCCCGTATCCAGCGGTCGCCGGCGAGAAGTCCGAGGTCAAGAGCTTCCTCGAATGGCTGGTGGGCAACCACTTCACCTTCCTCGGCTACGAGGAATTCGTGGTCAAGGCCGACGCCCAGGGCGGCCAGCTGGTGTATGACGAGCAGTCCTTCCTCGGCCTGACCCGCCTGCTGCGCGCCGGCCTCACCGCCGAAGACCTGCGCATCGAAGACTACGCCGTCGCCTACCTGAACGAGCCGCTGCTGCTGTCCTTTGCCAAGGCCGCCCACCCGAGCCGCGTGCACCGCCCGGCCTACCCGGACTACGTGTCGATCCGCCAGCTCGACGCCGGCGGCAAGGTGATCAAGGAATGCCGCTTCATGGGCCTCTACACCTCCTCGGTGTATGGCGAAAGTGTCCATCAGATCCCGTACATTCGCGACAAGGTCGCCGAAGTCGAGCGCCGTTCCGGCTTCGACGCCAAGGCCCACCTGGGCAAGGAACTGGCCCAGGTGCTTGAAGTGCTGCCCCGCGACGACCTGTTCCAGACCCCGGTGGACGAGCTGTTCAACACCGTGATGTCCATCGTGCAGATCCAGGAACGCAACAAGATCCGCGTGTTCCTGCGCAAGGACCCGTACGGCCGCTTCTGCTACTGCCTGGCCTATGTGCCGCGTGACATCTATTCCACCGAAGTGCGGCAGAAGATCCAGCAGGTGCTGATGGAGCGCCTCAAGGCCAGCGACTGCGAGTTCTGGACCTTCTTCTCCGAATCGGTACTGGCCCGCGTGCAGTTGATCCTGCGGGTAGATCCGAAGAACCGCATCGATATCGACGCGAAACAGCTGGAAAACGAAGTGATCCAGGCCTGCCGCTCGTGGCAGGACGACTACGCCGCGCTCACCGTCGAAGCCTTCGGCGAAGCCCAGGGCACCAACGTGCTCGCCGACTTCCCGAAAGGCTTCCCGGCCGGCTACCGCGAGCGCTTCGCCGCGCACTCGGCGGTGGTCGACATGCAGCACCTGCTCAACCTGTCGGAGAAAAAGCCGCTGGTGATGAGCTTCTACCAGCCGCTGACCCAGACCGGTAAGCACATCCTGCACTGCAAGCTGTACCACGCCGACACGCCGCTGGCGCTGTCCGACGTGCTGCCGATCCTGGAAAACCTCGGCCTGCGCGTGCTCGGCGAGTTCCCGTACCGCCTGCGCCACACCAATGGCCGCGAGTTCTGGATCCACGACTTCGCCTTCACCTACAGCGAAGGCCTCAACCTCGACATCCAGCAGCTCAACGACACCCTGCAGGACGCCTTCGTCCACATCGTCAACGGCGATGCGGAAAACGACGCCTTCAACCGCCTGGTGCTGACCGCCGGCCTGCCATGGCGCGACGTCGCCCTGCTGCGCGCCTACGCCCGCTACCTCAAGCAGATTCGCCTGGGCTTCGACCTCGGCTACATCGCCAGCACCCTGAACAACCACACCGACATCGCCCGCGAGCTGACCCGGCTGTTCAAAACCCGCTTCTACCTGGCGCGCAAGCTCACCAGCGAAGACCTCGAAGACAAGCAACAGCGCCTGGAACAGGCGATCCTCAGCGCCCTCGACGACGTCCAGGTGCTCAACGAAGACCGCATCCTGCGCCGCTACCTGGACCTGATCAAGGCCACCCTGCGCACCAACTTCTACCAGCCCGACGCCAACGGCCAGAACAAGTCGTACTTCAGCTTCAAGTTCAACCCCAGGCTGATCCCGGAACTGCCGAAACCGGTGCCGAAGTTCGAAATCTTCGTCTACTCGCCGCGCGTCGAAGGCGTGCACCTGCGCTTCGGCAACGTCGCCCGCGGCGGCCTGCGCTGGTCGGACCGCGAGGAAGACTTCCGCACCGAAGTCCTCGGCCTGGTCAAAGCCCAGCAGGTGAAGAACTCGGTGATCGTCCCGGTCGGCGCCAAGGGCGGCTTCCTGCCACGGCGCCTGCCACTGGGCGGCAGCCGCGACGACATCGCCGCCGAGGGCATCGCCTGCTACCGCATCTTCATCTCCGGCCTGCTCGACATCACCGACAACCTCAAGGACGGCGGCGTCGTGCCACCGGCCAACGTGGTCCGGCATGACGACGACGACCCGTACCTGGTGGTCGCCGCGGACAAAGGCACCGCCACCTTCTCCGACATCGCCAACGGCATCGCCATCGACTATGGCTTCTGGCTCGGCGACGCCTTCGCCTCCGGCGGCTCGGCCGGCTACGACCACAAGAAAATGGGCATCACCGCCCGTGGCGCCTGGGTCGGCGTGCAGCGCCACTTCCGCGAGCGCGGCATCAATGTGCAGAAGGACGTCATCACCGTGGTCGGCATCGGCGACATGGCCGGCGACGTCTTCGGCAACGGCCTGCTCATGTCCGAGACCCTGCAACTGGTCGCGGCCTTCAACCACTTGCACATCTTCATCGACCCCAACCCGGACCCGGCCACCAGCTTCGCCGAGCGCAAGCGCCTGTTCGACCTGCCGCGTTCGGCCTGGAGCGACTACGACACCAGCATCATGTCCGAGGGCGGCGGCATCTTCCCGCGCAGCGCGAAAAGCATCGCCATCACCCCGCAGATGAAAGAACGCTTCGCCATCGAAGCCGACAAACTCACCCCGACCGAACTGCTCAACGCCTTGCTCAAGGCCCCGGTCGACCTGCTCTGGAACGGCGGTATCGGCACCTACGTCAAATCCAGCGAGGAAAGCCACGCCGACGTCGGCGACAAGGCCAACGACGCCCTGCGCGTCAACGGCAACGAACTGCGCTGCAAGGTGGTGGGCGAGGGCGGCAACCTCGGCATGACCCAGCTCGGCCGCGTCGAATTCGGCCTCAACGGCGGCGCCACCAACACCGACTTCATCGACAACGCCGGTGGCGTGGACTGCTCCGACCACGAGGTCAACATCAAGATCCTGCTCAACGAAGTGGTGCAGGCCGGCGACATGACCGAGAAGCAGCGCAACCAGCTGCTCGGCAGCATGACCGAAGAGGTTTCCACCCTCGTCCTCGGCAACAACTACAAGCAAACCCAGGCCCTGTCCCTGGCCGCGCGGCGTGCCAAGGAGCGCATTGCCGAATACAAACGCCTCATGGCCGACCTCGAAAGCCGCGGCAAGCTCGATCGCGCCATCGAATTCCTGCCTTCGGAAGAGCAACTGGCCGAACGCATCGCCGCCAACCAGGGCCTCAGCCGCGCCGAGCTCTCGGTGCTCATCTCCTACAGCAAGATCGACCTCAAGGAAGCGCTGCTCAAATCCCTGGTACCGGATGACGACTACCTCACCCGCGACATGGAAACCGCCTTCCCGCCGTCGCTGGTGCACAAATTCGCCGACGCCATGCGTCGCCACCGGCTGAAACGCGAAATCGTCAGCACCCAGATCGCCAACGACCTGGTCAACAACATGGGCATCACCTTCGTCCAGCGGCTCAAGGAATCCACGGGCATGAGCCCGGCCAACGTCGCTGGCGCCTACGTCATCGTGCGCGACATCTTCCACCTCCCGCACTGGTTCCGGCAGATCGAAGCGCTGGACTACCAGGTGCCGGCGGAAGTGCAGCTCACCCTGATGGACGAACTCATGCGCCTGGGCCGCCGCGCGACCCGCTGGTTCCTGCGCAGCCGCCGCAACGAACAGGACGCGGGCCGTGACGTCGCCCACTTCGGGCCGCAGATTGCCGCACTGGGCCTCAAGCTCGACGAACTCCTCGAAGGCCCGACCCGCGAACGCTGGCAAACCCGCTATCAAGGCTTCGTAGAGGCCGGCGTACCGGAACTGCTGGCCCGGATGGTCGCCGGCACCACGCACCTCTACACCCTGCTGCCGATCATCGAAGCGTCCGACGTCACCGGGCAGAATCCGGCTCAGGTGGCCAAGGCATTCTTCGCGGTGGGCAGTGCACTGGATCTCACCTGGTACCTGCAGGAAATCAGCAACCTGCCAGTGGAAAACAACTGGCAGGCGCTGGCCCGGGAAGCGTTCCGGGATGATATTGATCTGCAGCAGCGGGCCATTACGATTTCCGTATTGCAGATGGCGGATGCGCCGGAGGATATGGATGCAAGGGTGGCGTTGTGGATGGAGCAGCATCGGGTGATGGTGGAGCGGTGGCGGGCTATGCTCGACGACCTCCGTGCGGCGACCGGGACTGACTATGCCATGTATGCGGTGGCTAACCGGGAGCTGGTGGATTTGGCGTTGAGTGGGCAGGCGGCGGTTTTGCCGTCTTGATGGTATGAGGTGAAACAGGAAGGCCCTGGCAGTGATGCCGGGGCCTTCTTGTTTGGATTACAGGTGTCGCATAGCGCTACAAAACTTCCCCCGTTTCCGACTTTCTTGTAGGCAATTTCCCAATCATACTTCGGCGGCTTTTCTGCCGTTGCGCTCTTGGGAAACGGTGCCTACGCTTCGCCGGTCGCTGTCTTTCAGCGATCGGGTTTGGTAGCCCGGGTAAATCAAGACGCACGAAATCCCCCTCAACGGTCAGCGCTGTACGTGCCTGCCGTTGCCTGTCATGGGGGCTGTGCGTGGGGCGCCCTCGGGCGCGCCGGGTTCCTTGATTCCCGGTCTACCAACCTGCGCACAGCCGCCACCCACTCGTTTGGTAGCGAACGGTGCCGGCTCCACTAATCAAGGAGTTGCACAATGAACAAGATCGTTCCAGATCCCCCTCGGCTCGCTACGGTGCACACGCAGTTCAGTGCCTGTAATGACAGTCACAAACCGCTGTTCGCGGTGTGCGAGGGTGTGGATATAGAGGATGCGCTGGTGCATCTGTCCATGACGCTGAGATCGGCGTTCGAGACGAATACGCAGGTGTGTGAGCAGGTTGACCGGGCGGTGGGTGGGTTGGCCTGGGCTACTTATCATTCGTTGGAGATTGGGTTGGCGTTGGTGGAGGCGTTGTTGGGTGGGTTGGCGGGGGAGGGGCGGGAGGGAGGCGATTGAGGTGGGGTTGGGCCGCGTGAGCGGCCTATTCAACTGGTGCTACTGACGGTGGGGTAGCAGTAGTTTGGGTTGCCATCATTAATTTAGGCAACTGATCAGGCTTGCAGTGAAGCGTATGAGTTATACGTTATTTATTATATTCCGAATTTGCTCTATGCTCAGCCATGGACGCTTAGAGTGGACGAGGCGATGGCAGTTTGCACAAAGGAGAACAAGCTCAGTGAGCTTGGTTTTTTCTCCAGGTTTTAATGTATGAACCGGCTTGATGTGATGGA
>NZ_JAOECN010000058.1:0-23470 GCF_029836855.1 Pseudomonas sp. GD04058 | reverse complement strand
GGACCGCGTTATTCGCCTCTTCGTTGGCTACGCCTGAACTCCCCCGGTGTCACCCCGCTCCAGCGCTTGAACGCCCGCTGGAATGCCTCCGCCGAAGCGAACCCCAGCAAATACGCGATCTCGCCGAACGCCAGCTCGGTATCGCGGATGTAACTCATCGCCAGGTCCCGCCGTGTGTCGTTGAGGATGGCGCGAAACTGCGTGCCTTCCTCGGCCAGTTTGCGGCGCAGGGTCCAGGTCGGCAGTTGCAGGCGTCGCGCGACTTCCTCCAGGTCCGGCTCGCGGCCGCCATTGAGCAATGGGCCGAGCAGATGGGCGATGCGTTCGCCCAGGCTGCGAATACGGGTGCGCTCCAGCAGTTCCTGTTCGCACAGCTGCAACAGGTGCTGCCAGGTGCTGGGGCAATGCGCCGGGTTGTGCAGCCCGAGGGTGGCGCGGGCGAGACGCAACTGGTTGTTCTGCGCGCCGAACTGCACCGGGGCCAGGCTCAGCGCCTGGTAGCGCTCGGCGTAGGGCGGGCTGTCAAATTCGATTTCCATGTGCTCGGCCTGCACTGCCTGGCCCGCCAGGTCCGACAGTTGCGCCAGCCAGCCGGACAGCACCGAGTCGACCACGAAGCGGTTATAGGCGTTGTACGGGCTGATGGAATAGAAACGCAGCCAGGCGCCCTGGCTGTCTTCCTCGAAGCTGGACTGGCCGCGGTAATTGGCGGCGTACAAGGGCTCGAAGCGCAGCAGCGTGCGCGCCGCTTCGCCCAGGGTCGGCGCCTGGGCGGCGGTAATCCCGGCCAGCCCGAGCTGGCCCAGGCGGCTATGGCGCCCCATGCACAGGCCCAGGGCCGGCTCCCGGCTTTGCTCGATGGCGGCATGGCCCAGGTGCATGAAGCGCGGGATCGACAAGCGCCCGCCGGCCTCGGCCAGCCGCGCCGGGGTCAGGCCATAGCGCTCGAGCAGGGGGCGCGGGTCATGGCCGAGCTCGCCCAGCGCCCGTTCCAGGCTCTGGATGAAACCCACCGACAGATCCCCGAGCCGCACCCGTGGCCGGTTCATCGGCCTACAGCCACAGGTTGAGCAGGCGGGCGCCGTGACTGGCGCTGGCGTGGTAGAGGGCATTGAGGTTGGCGAAGCCCAGGCCTTCGCCACGAACCTCCCAGAACTGCCCGCGCAGGAACACGCTCATGCTGGCGATACCGGCCGGTACCGCGGTTTCGCTGAGGTGATACCAGGCCTGTTCCTCGCTGGTTTCGCCGGGTTGCAGGTCCAGTTCCGAGGCCCGCTCCTGGTGCCGGTTACCGCGCCACGGCCCTTCCCAGCTGCCGACGAAGGCCGGGTTGGCGATGATCTGCGCGTTCTGCACGGCCAGGCGTTGATAGTTCGACGGGTACCAGGCATCGCTGCCGATCAGCACGCCAAGGCGTCCCGCCGGGGTATCCACCACCTGCGGCGCCTGGCCTGTGCCCGGTTCGATGAAGCGCCGTACGTTGCTGTCGGGATATTGCTGGCGATGGACCTGGCCGAGCACCGCACCCGTGCCGGAAAACACCAGGCTGGCGTTGTACAGGGCGCCGGAGCCGGTGCGCAGCACGCCGTGATCGAGCCAGGGCTCGGGCAGGACGATGGACCCCGCCACCAGGGTCACGCCGAACTCCCGGGCCAGGTCGCCGAACAGCTTCTGGTAATCCGCTGCCATCTGCCCGGCCTTCATGCGCAGGTGCGCGTCGCTGCGGCGGTCGTCACCGGTGGCGCTGTACATCGCCAGGCCGTAGCGCAGCGGGTTGCTCAGTTCCAGCCACTGGTACGCTTCGCGCAGGCGGGTGACCTGATACATCTCGCGCTTTTCGCCACGGGCCCAGAGCCAGGTGCCGATATGTTCCGGCAGGATGACCACGGTACGTTCGTTGACCAGGCCCTTGACCCGCGCCTGCTCGAGGTATGCGGCGAGCTTGCGGTGCAGGCGGGTGAGGTTCTGGTAGTCGCCGGGGTAGAGGGTCGGCTCGATGCCGAGCAGGTTGCCCTGGCCGCTGGGGATGCCCTGGTCCAGCGCCAGTTCGACGCGCAGGTCGGACAGGTAATGACCCTCCGGGCGCTGCTCGGCCCAGAGCATGTAGCCACCGAAGGCGGCCAGGAGAACAAGCGCCAGGGCGCCTGAAAGAAGTTTGCGCATGAAGCGGACAAGGCCGGCAAGGAATTCGCCACCAAGGGTAATCGCCCTGGTGCGTTTGGATCAATAACTTGTCATTTTCGGTCATTGAGCGACGGCGGGGGGCGCTTTAATGTCGACTCCAGACCAATCGACGGGGCCCGCTTGCGAGGTTCCCGCATTCCGTGATTCGCTGTGGAGATCATCATGACCGCCGCCCAGTACCCGCACCTGCTCGCCCCCCTGGACCTTGGCTTTACCACCCTGCGCAACCGTACCCTGATGGGCTCGATGCACACCGGCCTGGAAGAACGCCCCGACGGCTTCGAGCGCATGGCCGCCTATTTCGCCGAGCGTGCCCGGGGCGGCGTGGGCCTGATGGTGACCGGCGGCATCGGCCCGAACGTGGAAGGCGGGGTGTACTCCGGCGCGGCCAAGCTGACCACGCCTGAAGAGGCGGAAAAACACCGGATCGTCACCCGCGCCGTGCACGAGGCCGGCGGCAAGATCTGCCTGCAGATCCTCCACGCCGGGCGCTATGCCTACAGCCCGAAGCAGGTGGCGCCAAGCGCCATCCAGGCGCCGATCAACCCGTTCAAGCCCAAGGAACTGGACGAGGAGGGCATCGAGAAGCAGATCGCCGATTTCGTCACCTGCGCGCAACTCGCGCAAAGTGCCGGCTACGACGGTGTCGAGATCATGGGTTCGGAAGGCTACTTCATCAACCAGTTCCTCGCCGCCCACACCAACCAGCGCACCGACCGCTGGGGTGGCAGCTACGAGAACCGCATGCGCCTGGCGGTAGAGATCGTCCGCCGTGTGCGTGAGGCGGTCGGGCCGAACTTCATCATCATCTTCCGCCTGTCGATGCTCGACCTGGTGGAAGGCGGCAGCAATTGGGAAGAAATCGTGCAACTGGCCCAGGCCATCGAAAAGGCCGGGGCGACCCTGATCAACACCGGGATCGGCTGGCACGAGGCGCGCATCCCGACCATCGCCACCAAGGTGCCGCGGGCGGCGTTCAGCAAGGTCACGGCCAAGCTGCGCGGCGCGGTGAAGATCCCGCTGATCACCACCAACCGCATCAACACCCCGGAAGTCGCCGAGCAGGTGCTGGCCGAGGGCGATGCCGACATGGTCTCGATGGCCCGGCCGTTCCTTGCCGACCCGGAGTTCGTCAACAAGGCGGCCGAGGGCCGTGCCGACGAAATCAACACCTGCATCGGCTGCAACCAGGCCTGCCTGGACCACACCTTCGGCGGCAAGCTGACCAGTTGCCTGGTCAATCCGCGCGCCTGTCATGAAACCGAGCTCAACTACATCCCGGTGACCAAGGTCAAGCGCATCGCCGTGGTCGGCGCCGGCCCTGCCGGCCTGGCGGCGGCAACCGTGGCGGCCGAGCGCGGGCACCAGGTGGTGCTGTTCGATGCCGCCGGGCAGATCGGCGGGCAGTTCAATGTGGCCAAGCGCGTACCGGGCAAGGAAGAGTTCTACGAGACCCTGCGCTACTTCGGTCGCAAGCTGGAAACCACCGGCGTCGAGGTATGCCTGAACAGCCGCGTCGATGCCGCGCAACTGGCGGCCGGCGGCTATGACGAGATCATCCTGGCCACCGGTATCGTGCCGCGTCTGCCGGCGATCCCGGGCATCGACCACGCCAAGGTGCTGACCTACCTGGACGTACTGCTGGAGCGCAAGCCGGTGGGCCGCAAGGTAGCGGTGGTGGGCGCGGGCGGAATCGGCTTCGACGTGTCCGAGTTCCTCGTGCACGAAGGGGTCGCCACCAGCCAGGACCGCGCGGCGTTCTGGAAGGAATGGGGCATCGACGTGGCGCTCGAGGCCCGCGGTGGCGTCGCTGGCATCAAGGCCGAGCCTCATGCGCCGGCGCGCGAGGTGTACCTGTTGCAGCGCAAGAAAACCAAGGTCGGCGACGGCCTGGGCAAGACCACCGGCTGGATTCACCGCACCGGGCTGAAGAACAAGCGCGTGCAGATGCTCAACAGCGTCGAATACCTGGGGATCGACGATGCCGGGCTGCATATCCGCATCGGTGAGGGCGAGGCGCAGGTGCTGGCGGTGGACAACGTGGTGATCTGCGCGGGCCAGGATCCGCTGCGCGAGTTGCAGGATGCGCTGGTGGCCGCGGGGCAGTCGGTGCATCTGATCGGTGGTGCGGATGTGGCGGCGGAGCTGGATGCCAAGCGGGCGATCAACCAGGGTTCGCGGCTGGCTGCTGAACTCTAAATAGCACTGCGTCCCCCTGTGGGAGCTGGCTTGCCAGCGATAGCTGTAGTGAATTCACCATAGCTATCGCTGCGGTTCGACGGTCCGACAAGGCAGCTCCCACATCCAGGTCTTTGGGAGCTGTGCCATGTTTGGCTTTTCCTTCTCGCTCAGCTGGCGACTCCTGCACTGAGATGAAGAACGCCGCTTATGGCGCAGTCCTCGATTCCAGATCCATATCCGCAGGCCATTGCACCTTTGGCGCCAAGAGCAGGGCGATGTTCATGCCCACATCGTTGTGATCCTTCGCCGGGCCAGGAGGTGGTAGCGCATCGGGGCCTTGCTGCATGTAGGTGCAGACATAGGCCCAGGCATGCTGGTCGGCGCCCATGGTGGTCAGGGGGAAGCGGTCGATGACTTCGTTGGTGCCCGGTTTGACGATGGAGAGCACCACGCCACCTTTGATGACCACTCCATTTCCCGTTGCGCCGCGCTTCAGCCAGCGTTCGGCCCGGACTTGTGACCAGTCGTAGGTGACTGGCTCCACCCGCCAGCGTTCGAAGGGGTTCCACCAGCGGTAGTTGAAGTTGTAGGCGTAGAGGCGTTGGCGGACGCGGTTGAAACGGAGGGGTTGATCCCTGGGAGGGGACGTTTCGACCTTTATACAGAACACGAGTGACCAAACTCCAACCATCATGGAGGAGATAAAAACTACCCACTCTTCAATGCGCACAACCCGCCAGTCTGACAAGAAAAACCAGGAGAAAACGGCCACATAGACACTCATAACTGGTGCAAAAAAGATCAACCATCCTCTTGCAAGAGCTGAAGCACGCGGTAGCTCCAGAAAAACATGATCCTGATAGTTGGGATTAGCGAATCCGAGTGCTGAAACTACGACAGCCGGATCATCAGGGTGCGGCAGATCTTCTTGCCAGCCAGAACAGGGGGGGACAAGTTTGGGGCTGCTCATAAGAACCCCCATCCTCGTTTGCCATCAATTTTGTCTTCCTTCACGATCAGCCGAGCGACCCCGGATTCATCGCTCTTATCTGGCCAGTAGGAAACCTCAAGCTCCAGAGCGTGAAAATCAAGAGGCGGCAAGAACTCAATGGAGCCCCTGATCTCAAGTGTTTCTGACTCGGCATCGTGCTGAATCACTGGGGCTGTCGTTGCAGGTACGTAACCCGGCTGCTTCCATGATGTCGGAGCGGGCAATGGGCCATTCGTGCCATCGGTCCGCCCACTAGCGATGATCTGCCCCGGCACTTCTCGCTGCCGGTACGCCCACAATGCCCATTCATAGCGTGAAGCTTCAACGTCATAGCCTGGCAGGACGATCTTATAGTCCATAGTTCCGTCTGGGCCTAACACCTCCTTGCCTCGCATTTGGAGCCGATGGGTCACGTCAAGCTGCACGATTAAGCCCAGCAGCGCCGCATTCAGAGCAGCGATTGTTGTATCCATTTCGTGCGATTCCAGCCAGCGCCGGTGCTCAACAGGTAGCCCCCACAGCGAATGTCGCGCCCAAAACTCCAGAGGGTGCGACTCCAGCCCTTTGGCCCATACCGCAAGTCCGAAAGCAACAAAACCAAAAAGAACAGCGAATGCAAGCGGGCCGAGCAGCACCGATGCACCTCCCACCGATCCCCAGACTCCAACCAGCGCTGAACCGGCTGCCATAATACCCGCGCCTCCATAAGCGTTCCTCGCAGCTCGATCCCCAGCCTTGTGCGTCCGCCCAGCCGCAAGCGCATACTGCAACCCCTCAAACACACTAGCCACCGACACAATCGCCCCGCCGAATTGCAGAATCCGCCCCCCCAACTCAACCGGCACCACCTGCCCTGCAGAACGAATCGAAACCTTTAAATCCGGCCGAAACGTCTGAATAACCCCACCAACAATCTCGACCCCCGCCCCCATCACCCCAACCGACGCCGACAGCACCGCCGCCACCGCCTCGTCGTGCTCGTCGCCAATCGTCTTGAGCATGTTCTGGTAGCTTCGGCGCAGTGCGTCCTGCTGGAAGTACAGGCTGCCCACGGACATCCCCAGGTTGGCCGCACCAGTCCCGTTGAAACTCACGGCATTGCGCATCCTGCGCATCGATTCGCCGGCCAGCAGGCGGGCGTCCTCGGCAGTGAGGCTGAGGTGATGGGCCAGGTCCTTCATGCCGGTCTTGAGGGCAGCGCTGCCGATGCTGACGCTGACGCTGACGTTGCGCAGGGCATCGTCGAGGCCGTCGCCTAGACCACCGCTCAGCGTTTCCAGGCGGGCCTTGAGGCTTTCGGCGCTTTCCGTCGTCCAGACGACGATATCGATCAGCCTGGCGTGGTTGCTGCCCAGTGCCGGGGCAATGTAGTTGCTCAGCAGCATGGCCCGCACCTTGCGCTCGGCCGGCTTGCGGAATTGCTGGTCGACTTTGCTGGCAAACCGCTCGACACCCTCGTAGAGCACTTCGTTGAGCAGCGTGAGGTACTCGCCCACCTTGAGGGATACGGTGATCCGGGTGGCCTCGACGCCGTAATAGCGCAGCCAGATCTTCCGGTGCAGTTCCAACAGCAGTGCTCTGCTCTTTTCCGACAGCTGCTCCCCGAGTGCATTGCTGGCAGTGCCGGCAGCGCCGAGCAACTGGCCGACAGCTGTTTGCACCCCCTCGCCCACGAACTCGTCGGCTTTCACGCCGCCGGCAAAGGTCTTGGCACCGTGGAAGACCCGTGTCTGCTCGTCTCCGGCCAGATCGTCGGCAAATTGTTCAAGCCCCGTCCTGTCGAGGGCTCGCATCGCCTTGTGGAACAGGCTGTCCTGATCTTCCAGTTGCTCCAGCCAGAGGCTTCGCGTTGCACCGAACTGGTTAGCGGCGATGGGCTCGGTCACTCCGCCGGCATAACACATCGCCAACATGCGGATACAGCCATCATGCGATTCCTTGATCCCGGAGATGTAGTCGTTGAGCGCGGCCAAGCGGAACGCCGCGCTGTTGTGATGGCTGACATAGAGCTCGGCGACGTCGTCGACGATCTTCTGCCAGGCCGCCAGGGTCTTGTCGTAGTGGTCCTGGAATGTCTTGCGGGCCTTTTCGTCATAGCGGTCGTCGAGCCGTTCACGGGCATCGGCGATTGCCTCGGTGCTCAGGCGCTCCTTCTCCTGCTCCAGATCGAGGACCGGCATGGGTGTCATGTAGGCAGGGTACCCCGGGGCTTCTCGGCGATAGCGTTGTAGTCCTCCCGGTGCTTGACGGCTGCCTCGGCCTCTTCGATCGCACGGGCATGCGCCTTGTTGACCTGGAACTGACGAATACCAAGCAACGTCTGGGAGGTGAAGTGTTCGAAACACCGTTGCGGTTCGGCACTCCATTCCTCCATGGCCTGATAGCGCAACACACGCTGGGCATTCAGCTCCTGGACCATGCCGATGGGATCGGGCAGTACCAGGGCCAGTACGCCATTGGCTAGCTGGTATTCCTTGCTCACGGTGCGCACATGTGCTGCCAATGCACGCAGCCGGTGATTGCGCGGATAGTAGCCGTGCACGCTGTGGAAGTCGTCGGTCATGGACTGGGCATATTCAAGGACCTGGTGCATCTGCAGGTCGGTTTCGGTCATGGCGATGCCGACGCTGGCTGGGTCTTCGCGGGCGGTCTTGAGGTCGAGCTTGTGGAAGCGCTCGTCGAGGTTCAGGCCGTCGACCACGCCACCGCGCTGGTAGGCGTACAGCACTTCCTCGGGCCAGGGGTCGTTGGCGATGGCCAGCCAGGCGGTGGAGTACCTGTGGAAATTGATGTTGATGAAGGAGGCGGGAATGTCGTGGTCCTGCTGGAAGCAGATCCTGCTCAACGGCACCGGCTCCTGGCGCGGGACCTCAAACGCCGGGAATTGGCGCAATACGCCTTCGGGAGTGATCTGGTACGCCTGCCAGTACTTGTGGTCGAGCAGCACATAGAGAAAGCCCCGGCGCAGGATGCGCGGCTGACCGAGGACCATGCGCACGGCCTTGACGTCGGAGCCGTGGGACACCGGCCGCGCCTGGGTTTGCCAGGGCTCGGGGGCGTAGGCGGCGCGCAGCGGCAGGATGGGCAGGCCCCAGCGCTGGCAGGTCTTGCAGCGTTCGTTAGGGATCGGGTTGGCTTGCTCGATGCAGGCATCCAGCGTGAGTTCGGGCTTGCAGTTGGTGTCGAAATGCATGCGAGAGTCCCTGCAACGGTGTTCCGACTACCAGACTCAGCGTCGGAGCGCATTTGGATAAAGGCTCACCAAGGTGCAGGGCCATCTGTTGGCTGGCCGCTGACCCCCGGGGGCTTCCCTGGAAATGATTCCGGAAAATCCTGCATGGCGAACAGCGGCCTGAGATATAGGAAAATTCCTAACCAATTGACTGAAACCCCTTAAATTTCAGCGTGGGTTGACCCTCGAAGTCGTTGTCGGGTCCACCACAGGCCAACAGGGCACCTGTAGAATCGGCGACATGCTCAATCTCCCTCAAGCACCCCTGCAACGCCTGTCCCTATCCTGGCTCCACGAGTCCGGGATCGACGCCGCCATCCTCCGCCTCGACCGGATCGACCCGCTGGTCAGCGGCAACAAGTGGTTCAAGCTTCTCGAACACCTGCGCATCGCCCGACAAAACCAGGCCTCCGGGCTGATCAGCCTCGGCGGCAACCACTCCAATCACCTCCACGCCCTGGCCGCTGCCGGCCAGCGTTTCGGCTTCAAGACTGCCGGCCTGCTGCGCGGCAATCCCCAGGACACCCCGACCATCCGCGATCTCCAGGCCTTCGGCATGCACCTGCACTGGCTCGGCTACGGCGGCTATCGCGCGCGCAACGAGCCCGGGTTCTGGGCGCCCTGGCAAGCACGGTACCCCGGCTGGCACTGCATCCCGGAAGGCGGTGGCGGTGAGCTGGGCGAGAAGGGCTGCGCGCTGATCGTCGAACAGGCGCGGGCGCAGTTGGCGAACATCGGTTGGGACGATTACGACGCCTGGTGGCTGGCCGCAGGAACCGGCACTACCTTGGCCGGGCTGGTGCAGGCGGAAGCGGCTGCCCATCCTGTGCATGGCGCACTGGCGGTACCCAGGGGGTATGGCGTGGAACAGAACCTGTCGGCCCTGACCGGCTATCACCTTCACGACGCCAGCCGCGGCGGCTTTGCCAAGGTCGATCCCGAGCTGCTGGCCTTCATCGACGCCTGCGAGCGGGAATCCGGCATCCCGCTGGAGCCGGTCTACACCGGCAAGGCCCTCCTGGCCCTTAAAGAAAAAGCCGGGTGCTTCGAACCAGGCACCCGGCTGATCTTCGTCCACACCGGCGGCCTCCAGGGCCGCCGTGGTTTCGCTTAGTCCTTGCCGGGCAGCATCCGCACCAGGGTGTTGTCCTTGCGCACATAGTGGTGATACAGCCCGGCCACGGCATGCAGGCCGATCAGCCAGTAGCCGAGGGTGGCGAACCATTCGTGCCAGCCCTTGACTGTGCGCGCCAGGTCCTTGTCCGGCTGCACCAGTGCTGGCAGGTCGAAACCGTAGAAGGGAATCGGCTTGTCGGCGGCGCTGAGAATCACCCAGCCGGCCAGCGGCAGGCCGATCATCAGGGCATACAGCGCCCAGTGCACCAGGTGCGACAGGCCGGTCTGCCAGGCGGGCGGGGCAGGGACGATACGTGGCGTCGGCCGCGTCACCTTGAGGAACAGGCGCAGCCAGACCAGCAGGAACACGGTCAGGCCGAGCATGAAGTGCAGGGTTTTCATCAGTTCCCGTTCCGGGCTGTCCTTGGGAAAGATCCCGCGAAACTCGATGCAGGCGTACACCGCCGCCAGCAATACCAGCATCAACCAGTGCAAGGCCACGGACAGGCTGCCGTAGCGCTCCCGGGTATTGGTCAGACTCATACAGAACACTTCCTCGTCAGGTCACGGAATGGGCGCTCTTGGTGGCGCTGTCCTACAGGGTAGATAGCTTCGGGCTACTACGGCAGATACAACGAGGAAAAAAAGCCCGGGTCAAGCCGTCTGGGTCAAGTGTGGCCACTGTTCGGCAACCAGAAAGGCCCGTTCGGCTTCCTGCCAGTCGCCGTCTTCCCCAGGCTCCAGGCGCACCATCAGTTGGGCCTGGGCGCGCGGGTCGAGGGCGGCCAGCCAGTCGCGCAATTGCCCCGTGCTCCACACCTGCGCCGCCGCAACCCGCGCCGGGCCGAGCCAGGCCTGGCGTGGCAGCGGTTGCCAGCGGCCTTGCCCGTGGGCGCTATGAAAGTCGCGCCAGTCACGCTGATGCAGCCAGTGGCCGCGCAGATGCTGCGGATCTGCGCCCAGCGGCGAGCCGGCCGAGGCATGCCAGGGGTAGAACAGGTAACCGCCGAGCCACAGCCGCGCCCGGACCTGGTCGAGCCCCAGGCCTTGCAGGGCCTCGCGGCTTTCCGGGCGCGCGGAGATGGGCAACTGGTGCTCGGCCAGGTGCGCCAGCTTGCGATCCAGCCGGTCATGGCAACCGGGCCCCAGCCAGTGCGCCGGGTCGGCACCGTCCCCGTGTTCCGGCCCGAGATAGAACTTGATCGCCAGTTCCAGGTGATGCACGCCTTCGCGGTCGCGCAGGAGGATATCCAGCTCGCCAAGGGTGTGCCCGCCCTGGCGGATCGGCAGGTTGGCGGCCAGCAGTTCAACGCCCGGTGCCTGGTGCAGGGCGAACTGCCAGAGCCGTTCGTAATACAGGCCCAGGCGCCGGCTCGCCGAGCGCGCCAGCCAGTCCAGCAGCAGCGCCGGATCGCGCTCCAGCCCCAGCAACCAGTGGCGCAGTTTGTCGGGGTCATCCACCCAGCCACTGCCACTCAACGGATGGCGTTGCGGCCATGGCGCGCGGTCCAGCAACGGGGCGGACGACAGCGCCCAGGCCAGGTCGCGGACCGCAGGCTGGCGCAGGTGACGGGGCAGGGCGTGGAGGGCGGCGAATGGATTCATCCTGCGAGCATAGCCGCGTTTGCCCGGCGTCGTTTGCCGCAGGGCAGGGCACTGGCCCATAATCGGGCCTTTGACCGTGCGTACTTTTGACCGTCGTTAGCCAAGCAGGAACCCCATGGAGCAATTTCGCAATATCGGTATCATCGGCCGCCTCGGCAGCTCCCAGGTGCTCGATACCATCCGCCGCCTGAAAAAATTCCTGCTGGAACGGCATCTGCACGTCATCCTCGAGGACACCATCGCCGAGGTCCTGCCCGGCCACGGCCTGCAGACCTCCTCGCGCAAGCTGCTCGGCGAAGTCTGCGACCTGGTGATCGTGGTCGGCGGCGACGGCAGCCTGCTCGGCGCCGCCCGCGCCCTGGCCCGGCACAACATCCCGGTGCTGGGTATCAACCGCGGCAGCCTGGGCTTCCTCACCGACATTCGCCCGGACGAACTGGAAGTGAAGGTCGCTGACGTGCTGGACGGCCATTACCTGGTGGAAAACCGCTTCCTGCTGCAGGCCGAAGTGCGTCGCCACGGCGAGGCCATCGGCCAGGGCGATGCCCTCAACGATGTGGTCCTGCACCCGGGCAAATCCACGCGGATGATCGAGTTCGAGATCTACATCGACGGCCAGTTCGTCTGCAGCCAGAAGGCCGACGGCCTGATCGTCGCCACCCCGACCGGCTCCACCGCCTATGCCCTGTCCGCCGGCGGGCCGATCATGCATCCCAAGCTGGACGCCATCGTCATCGTGCCGATGTACCCGCATACCCTGTCCGGCCGGCCGATCGTGGTCGACGGCAACAGCGAACTGAAGATCGTCGTATCCCAGGACATGACCATCTACCCGCAAGTCTCCTGCGACGGCCAGAACCACTTCACCTGCGCGCCCGGCGATACCATCACGGTGAACAAGAAACCGCAGAAACTGCGCCTCATTCACCCGCTGGACCACAACTATTACGAGGTCTGCCGGACCAAGCTCGGCTGGGGCAGCCGCCTGGGTGGTGGAGGCGACTGATGCTCGATCCCGCGCGCAGTTTCGACCTGATCGGCGATGTTCATGGCTGTGCCCACACCCTCGAACGCCTGCTCGATGCCCTCGGCTACAAGCGCCACGGCGGGGTGTGGCGGCACGCCCAGCGCCAGGCCCTGTTCCTGGGCGACATCATCGACCGTGGCCCGCGCATCCGCGAGGCCCTGCATATCGTCCATGACATGGTCGAGGCCGGCCAGGCCCATTGCATCATGGGCAACCACGAGTACAACGCCCTCGGCTGGACCACCCCGGCGCCACCCGGCAGCGGCAAGACCTTCGTGCGCGAGCACACGCCACGGCATGCCCGGCTGATCGACGAAACCCTGACCCAGTTCGCCCAGCATCCCGGCGACTGGCACGATTTCCTCGGCTGGTTCTACCAGTTGCCGCTGTTCGCCGATGCCGGGCGCTTCCGCCTGGTGCATGCCTGCTGGGACGGGCGGGTGATCGATTCACTGCGCCAGCAGTACCCCGACGGCTGCATCGACCAGGCATTCGTCCAGGCCTCGGCCGAACCCGACAGCTTCGCCCACCTGGCCTGCAACCGCCTGCTGCGCGGCACCGACATGCGCCTGCCGGACGGCCTGACCCTGACCGGCGGCGACGGCCTGACCCGGGCTTTCTTCCGCACCAAGTTCTGGGAAGAAGACCCGCAGACCTACGGCGATATCGTGTTCCAGCCCGATGCCTTGCCCGAAGCGGTGGCTCGCGCGCCCTTGTCCCATAGCCAGAAGAATGCCCTGCTGCGCTACGGCGAGGACGAACCGCTGCTGTTCGTCGGGCATTACTGGCGCAGTGGCAGGCCGGCGCCGATCCGCGCCAACCTGGCCTGCCTGGACTACAGTGCAGTGCTTTACGGCAAGCTGGTGGCCTACCGGCTCGACGATGAAACCCGGATCGACCCGCACAAGTTCGTCTGGGTCGATGTGGAACGGCCGGAGGCCAGCCAATGAATGGGGTTCCAATCCTGCAACTGCCGTTGAATGTCGACCTCAGCGGCTTCGTCCAGATGCTCCGGCGCCTGCAGGTGGCGCACCGGGTGACCGAGGAGCACGGCGAGCAGGTGCTCTGGGTCGATCAGGCGCGGGCCGAGGAAATCCGTCGCCTGTACGAGGCGCACCCGGAAGGCGACGCCGACACCCAGGACCTGCCCCTGACCGCGCAGCCCGATGCCATGGTCCGTCCGGGCTTCGGCGAGCAGTTGCGCACCAGCAAGGTCACCGCCTTCGTACTGCTGGCCTGCCTGATCGTCGCCGGCCTCACCAGCCTCGGCGAAAACCTCGCGACCCTGCGCTGGCTGACCTTCCTCGATTTTCGCGTGGCGGGCGACTACCTCTACTTCACCCCGCTGGACACCAGCCTCCAGGCCCACCAATGGTGGCGCCTGTTCACCCCGATGCTCCTGCACTTCAGCGTGCTGCACCTGGCCATGAACGGCGTGTGGTACTGGGAGCTGGGGCGGCGCATCGAATGGCGCCAAGGCCCGTTCAGCCTGCTCGGCCTGACCCTGGTGTTCGCCCTGGTGTCCAACGTCGTGCAATACCTGTTCAGCGGCCCGACCCTATTCGGTGGCCTGTCCGGCGTGCTCTACGGCTTGCTCGGGCACCTGTGGATCTACCAGCGCCTGGCCCCCCATCCGCTGTACCGCATGCCCCGTGGCGTGCTGGTGATGATGCTGGCCTGGCTGGTGCTGTGCCTGACCGGCGTGATGTCCGTGATCGGTTTCGGCGCCATCGCCAACGGCGCCCATGTCGGCGGTCTGTTGGTCGGATGCCTTAGCGGGCTCTTGGGCGGGGCGCTGGCCCGGCGTAAACTGACGGCTTGACTTTGGAGACGCTATGTCCACTTTTGCGCAAATGATCGAAAACATCACCCCGGAAATCTACCAGAGCCTCAAGCTCGCCGTGGAAATCGGCAAATGGGCCGATGGCCGCAAGCTCACCGCCGAGCAGCGCGAGCTGTCGCTGCAGGCGGTGATCGCCTGGGAGATGCAGAACCTTCCGGAAGACCAGCGCACCGGCTACATGGGCCCGCAGGAGTGCGCTTCGAAGTCCATCAGCGTGCCGAACATCCTGTTCAAGTCGGATGCGATCCATTGATCGAACTCGGCCGTGGTTCCATTCGCAAGATGGCCGTGCGTCTCGAGACGCCGGTCGTGCAATACGCCTTCCGCCTGGATGAACTGGAAGTACCGGTCAACCCGCTGATCGGCCAGACCGTGCGCCTCGAATACCTGGGCGCCATCCATTGCAGCCACTGCGGCAAGCGCACCAAGACCAGCTTCAGCCAGGGCTACTGCTACCCCTGCATGACCAGGCTCGCCCAATGCGACCTGTGCATCATGAGCCCCGAGCGCTGCCATTACGACGCCGGCACCTGCCGCGAGCCGTCCTGGGGCGAGCAGTTCTGCATGACCGACCACGTGGTCTACCTGGCCAACTCCTCGGGGATCAAGGTCGGCATCACCCGCGCCAGCCAGTTGCCGACCCGCTGGCTCGACCAGGGCGCCAGCCAGGCCCTGCCGATCCTGCGGGTCGCCACCCGCCAGCAGTCCGGCCTGGTGGAAGACCTGCTGCGCAGCCAGGTGCCCGACCGCACCAACTGGCGCACGCTGCTCAAGGGCGACGCCGAGGCGCTGGACCTGGTGGCCGTGCGCGACCAGTTGTTCGACAGCTGCGCCGATGGCATCCGCGGTTTGCAGGAGCGCTTCGGCCTGCAGGCGATCCAGCCGCTGGTCGATGCCGAGGTCCTGGAGATTCGCTACCCGGTCGAGGCCTATCCGGGCAAGATCGTCAGCTTCAACCTGGACAAGAACCCGGTGGCCGAAGGCACGCTGCTGGGGATCAAGGGCCAGTACCTGATCTTCGACACCGGCGTGATCAACATTCGCAAGTACACGGCCTACCAGTTGGCCGTGCATCAGTAAGCCGTGAATCAGTAAAAAGGACCGCCACATGCGCACCGAACAGCCGCAAGTGATCTACCTCAAGGACTATCAGGCGCCCGAGTACCTGATCGACGAAACCCACCTGACCTTCGAGCTGTTCGAGGACCACAGCCTGGTCCACGCGCAGCTGGTCATGCGCCGCAACCCGGCGCGTGGCGCCGGCCTGCCGCCGCTGGTGCTGGACGGCCAGCAGCTCGAGCTGCTGAGCGTCGCCCTCGACGACCAGGCCCTGGCGGCGGGCGACTACCAGCTCGACGACAGCCACCTGACCCTGCAACCGAAAAGCGAGCGCTTCACCCTCGACACCAGCGTGCGCATCCATCCGGAAAGCAACACCGCGCTGGAAGGCCTGTACAAGTCCGGCGGCATGTTCTGCACCCAGTGCGAGGCCGAGGGCTTCCGCAAGATCACCTACTACCTCGACCGCCCGGACGTGATGAGCGCGTTCACCACCACGGTGATCGCCGAACAGCACCGCTACCCGGTCCTGCTGTCCAACGGCAACCCGGTGGGCAGCGGCCCGCAGGAAGATGGCCGGCACTGGGCGACCTGGGAAGATCCGTTCAAGAAGCCTGCCTACCTGTTCGCCCTGGTGGCCGGCGACCTGTGGTGCGTGGAAGACAAGTTCACCCGCCAGTCCGGTCGCGACGTGACCCTGCGCATCTATGTCGAGCCGGAAAACATCGACAAGTGCCAGCACGCCATGACCAGCCTGAAGAAGTCCATGCGCTGGGACGAAGAGGTCTACGGCCGCGAGTACGACCTGGACATCTTCATGATCGTCGCGGTCAACGACTTCAACATGGGCGCCATGGAAAACAAGGGCCTGAACATCTTCAACTCCAGCTGCGTGCTGGCCCGCGCCGAAACCGCCACCGACGCCGCGCACCAGCGGGTCGAGGCGGTGGTGGCCCACGAATACTTCCACAACTGGTCGGGCAACCGCGTGACCTGCCGCGACTGGTTCCAGTTGTCGCTCAAGGAAGGCTTCACCGTGTTCCGCGATGCCGAATTCAGCGCCGACGTGAACTCGCGTACGGTCAAGCGCATCGAGGACGTCGCCTACCTGCGTACCCACCAGTTCGCCGAGGATGCCGGGCCGATGGCCCACGCGGTGCGGCCGGACAGCTTCATCGAGATCTCCAACTTCTACACCCTGACCGTCTACGAGAAGGGCTCGGAAGTGGTGCGCATGGTCCGTACCCTGCTCGGCGCCGAGGGCTTCCGCAAGGGCAGCGACCTGTACTTCGAACGGCATGACGGCCAGGCGGTAACCTGCGACGACTTCATCAAGGCCATGGAAGACGCCAACGGCGTCGACCTGACCCAGTTCAAGCGCTGGTACAGCCAGGCCGGCACGCCGCGCCTGGCGGTCAGCGAGTCGTGGGATGGCGCTGCCGGTACCTACAGCCTGACCTTCCGCCAGAGCTGCCCGCAAACCCCGGACAAGGTCGAGAAGCTGCCGTTCGTGATCCCGGTCGAACTGGGCCTGCTCGACGCCCAGGGCAACGACCTGCCGCTGCGCCTGCAAGGCGAAGACGCTGCCGTTGGCACCAGCCGCGTGCTCTCGGTGATCGAGGCCGAGCAGACCTTCATCTTCGTCGATATCGCGGCCAAACCGCTGCCGTCGCTGCTGCGCGGTTTCAGTGCACCGGTCAAGCTGTCGTTCCCTTACGACCGCGACCAGCTGATGTTCCTCATGCAGCACGACAGCGATGGCTTCAACCGTTGGGAAGCCGGCCAGCAACTCTCGGTGCAGGTGCTGCAGGAACTGATCGGCCAGCAGCAGAAGGGCCAGACCCTGGTGCTGGACCAGCGATTGGTCAGCGCCCTGGACAGCGTGCTGGGCAACGACAGCCTGGACCAGGCCATGGTCGCCGAGATGCTCTCGCTGCCGAGCGAGGCCTACCTCACCGAGATCAGCGAAGTGGCGGATGTCGATGCCATCCACGCCGCCCGCGAGTTCGCCCGCAGGCAACTGGCGGAGCAACTGTTCGACAAGCTGCTGGCGCGCTACCAGGCCAACCGCGAGATTTCGCGCAACACCGCCTACGTGGCCGAGGCCGAGCACTTCGCCCGGCGCAGCCTGCAGAACATCGTGCTGTCCTACCTGATGCTCAGCGGCAAGCCCGAAGTGCTGGCGGCGACGCTGGAACAGTTCGACGCCTGCGACAACATGACCGAACGCCTGACCGCCCTGGCGGTGCTGGTCAACTCGCCATTCGAGGCCGAGCGGGCCAAGGCGCTGGAAGCCTTCGCCGAGCACTTCAAGGACAACCCGCTGGTCATGGACCAATGGTTCAGTGTCCAGGCCGCCAGCACCCTGCCGGGCGGGCTGGCGCGGGTCCGCAAGCTGATGGAGCATCCGGCGTTCACGATGAAGAACCCGAACAAGGTGCGTGCCCTGATCGGTGCCTTCGCCGGGCAGAACCTGGTCAACTTCCACGCGGCGGACGGCTCGGGTTATCGCTTCCTGGCGGATATCGTCATCGAGCTCAACGCCCTCAACCCGCAGATTGCCTCGCGGCAACTGGCGCCGCTGACCCGCTGGCGCAAGTACGACGCCGCGCGCCAGGCCCTGATGAAGGGCGAGCTGCAACGGATCCGCGATTCGGGGCAGTTGTCCAGTGATGTGTTCGAAGTGGTGAGCAAGAGCCTCGCCTGATCCAAAAGCCCGGTCGTCAGACCGGGCCCTATCGCTGGCAAGCCAGCTCCCACAGGGTCCGCGGTGCATGCGATCCTGTGGGAGCTGGCTTGCCAGCGATAGGGCCATCAGCCACACCATCAAATTTCCCGCCTGTCTCCCGGCGATAACAAAAGATAACGTCTCGTTCGTTGTCAGCCCTTCGCAATCCCCCTTAGGATGGCCATCAGCTATTGCAGGGCTCTGGAACACGCTTTTCGCAGTACCTGCATCTGGATTCACCCACATAACAAGAACCGGGGGACAGATCGATGACCGAGCCTCTTCTAGCGCAGCAGCACGCAACGGTGCGAGCTCGACCATGGGCATTGGCAGCCGGCATGGCCGTGCTGCTGGCCATGGGCTTCCAGGCAGACAGGGTCGAGGCCGCAGCCTCGCCGGAGGCGGAAGTCTGGTCCACGCTTTCCGCCAAGTCCGACAAAGGCCTTTTGCTGGACGTGACCCGCGCCGGCGCGCGACTGGTGATGGTCGGCGAACGCGGTCATATCCTTTTCTCCGACGACCAGGGCAAAACCTGGACCCAGGCCAAGGTGCCGACCCGCCAGTTGCTCACCGCCGTCACCTTCGTCGATGACAAGCATGGCTGGGCCGTCGGCCATGACGCGCAGATCCTCGCCAGCAGCGACGGCGGCGCGACCTGGAGCAAGCAATACGAAGACCTTTCCCGCGAGGCGCCGCTGCTCGACGTATGGTTCGAGAACCCGCAGCACGGCCTGGCCATCGGTGCCTATGGCGCCATGCTCGAAACCACCGATGGCGGCCAGAACTGGCAAGACGTCGGCGACCGCCTGGACAACCCCGACGGCCTGCACCTGAACGGCATCGCCCGGGTCAAGGACGCCGGCCTGGTCATCGTCGGCGAACAGGGCAGCCTGTACCGTTCCAGCGATGACGGCCAGACCTGGGAAAAGCTCGAAAGCCCCTATGAAGGCTCGTTCTTCGGCGTGATCGGCACCGCCCAGGCCAATACCCTGCTGGCCTATGGCCTGCGCGCCAACCTGTACCGTTCCACCGATTTCGGCAGTACCTGGCAGCCGATCAGCTTGCAGGCTGCCCGCGGTCCGCTTCAATTCGGCCTGGCAAGCGCTACGCTTCTCGATGATGGCAGTCTGGTATTGGTGGGCAATGGCGGCACCGTCCTGCGCAGCAGCGACGATGGCCAGACCTTCAGCGTCTTCAACCGTCCCGACCGCCTGGCCCTGGCTGGAGCCAGCGGCCTGTCCGACGGCAATCTGATCCTGGTGGGGCAGGGTGGCGCGCACTATGCCACCGCCACCGGTGCCGAGAGGGCGCAACCATGACCGTTCGGGAGTCGTTCAGCATGAATCAGCACCATCAGGACAAGCCGACCACCCTCGAGCGCCTGATTTTCAACAACCGCCCGGCAGTGATCGCCATCTGCCTGCTGGTAAGCGTGTTCCTGTTCTGGCAGGCCACGCTGATCCGCCCGTCCACCAGTTTCGAAAAGATGATCCCGCTGGAGCACCCGTTCATCCAGAACATGCTCGAGCACCGCAATGACCTGGCAAACCTCGGCAACACCGTGCGCATCTCGGTCGAAGCGGTCAACGGCGATATCTTCGACAAGGACTACATGGAAACGCTGCGGCAGATCCATGACGAGGTCTTCTACATTCCCGGCGTCGATCGCTCCGGGCTCAAGTCGCTGTGGAGCCCGGCGGTGCGCTGGACCGAAGTGACCGAGGAAGGCTTCTCCGGCGGCGAGGTGATCCCCAACACCTACGACGGCTCGCCGCAGAGCCTCGATACCCTGCGTGACAACGTGCTCAAGTCCGGGCAGATCGGCCGCCTGGTGGCGAACAACTTCAAGTCCAGCATCGTCGATGTGCCGCTGCAGGAGTCCTACCCGGACCCGCAGGACCCGGGCAAGCAGATCAAGCTCGACTACCAGCAGTTCTCCCACCAGTTGGAAGAGAAGATCCGCGACAAGTACCAGGCGCAGAACCCCAACGTTAAGATCCATATCGTCGGCTTCGCCAAGAAGGTCGGCGACCTGATCGACGGGCTGATGATGGTGGTGGGCTTCTTCGGCATCGCCTTCGTTATCACCTGGGTCCTGCTGTACTGGTTCACCTGGTGCATCCGCAGCACCATCGCGGTGCTGATCACCACGCTGGTGGCGGTGGTCTGGCAGCTCGGCCTGATGCATGTGGTGGGCTTCGGTATCGATCCGTACTCGATGCTGGTGCCGTTCCTGATCTTCGCCATCGGCATTTCCCACGGGGTGCAGAAGATCAACGGCATCGCCCTGCAATCCAGCGATGCCGATAACGCCCTGACTGCCGCGCGACGGACCTTCCGCCAGCTATTCCTGCCGGGGATGATCGCCATCCTGGCCGACGCCGTGGGCTTCATCACCCTGCTGATCATCGATATCGGGGTGATCCGCGAGCTGGCCATCGGGGCATCCATCGGTGTGGCGGTGATCGTCTTCACCAACCTGATCCTGCTGCCGGTAGCGATTTCCTATGTCGGCATCAGCAAGAAGGCCATCGAGCGCAGCAAGAAGGACGCGACCCGCGAGCACCCGTTCTGGCGCCTGCTGTCGTCTTTCGCCAGCGCCAGGGTAGCGCCGGTGTCCATCGTCCTGGCCCTGCTGGCCTTCGGCGGCGGCCTCTGGTACAGCCAGAACCTGAAGATCGGCGACCTCGACCAGGGCGCCCCGGAGTTGCGTCCGGATTCGCGCTACAACAACGACAACGCCTTCATCATCGACAACTACTCGACCAGTTCCGACGTGCTGGTGGTGATGGTCAAGACCCCGACCGAAGGCTGCTCGGTGTACGGCACCATGGCGCCGATCGACGAGCTGATGTGGACCATGGAGAACACCCCCGGCGTGCAGTCGGCGATTTCCCTGGTGACCGTGTCCAAGCAGATGATCAAGGGCATGAACGAGGGCAACCTGAAATGGGAAAGCCTTTCGCGCAACCCTGAAGTGCTGAACTCCTCGGTGTCCCGTGCCGACGGCCTGTACAACGGTGACTGCTCGCTGGCGCCTGTGCTGGTGTTCCTCAACGACCACAAGGCGGAAACCCTGGATGGCGTGGTCAAGGCGGTCAAGGCCTTTGCCGACGAGCACAACCGCGAGGGCCTGGAATTCCTCCTGGCGGCGGGCAATGCCGGGATCGAGGCGGCTACCAACGACGTCATCAAGTCGGCCGAGCTGACCATCCTGGTACTGGTGTACATCTGCGTGGCCGTGATGTGCATGATCACCTTCCGTTCCTTCGCCGCGACCCTGTGCATCGTCCTGCCGCTGGTGCTGACCTCGGTGCTGGGCAACGCACTGATGGCCTTCATGGGCATCGGCGTCAAGGTCGCCACCTTGCCGGTGGTGGCGCTGGGCGTGGGCATCGGCGTGGACTACGGGATCTACATCTACAGCCGCCTGGAAAGCTTCCTGCGTGCCGGCCTGCCGCTGCAGGAAGCCTATTACCAGACCTTGCGCTCCACCGGTAAGGCCGTGCTGTTCACCGGCCTGTGCCTGGCCATCGGCGTGTGCACCTGGATCTTCTCGGCCATCAAGTTCCAGGCCGACATGGGCCTGATGCTGACCTTCATGCTCCTGTGGAACATGTTCGGTGCCCTGTGGCTGCTGCCGGCCCTGGCGCGTTTCCTGATCAAGCCGGAGAAACTTGCCGGGCAGAAGGGCAGCTCGATCTTCGCCCACTGACCGATCACTGGAAGGAACCTCACCGGGGGCCAGACGTCACAACGTCTGGCCCCCGGTGCATTTGGGCTATCATTTGCGCCTTTTCCCCAGACCATGGCTGCCATCCGATGACCACCCTTGCCAATGCCCTGCAATCCTGCGACATGCTGCTGATCGACGGCCTGCATTGTTTCGACTTCGTCCACGACGACAGCGGCCTGCGTGCCGAGTGCATGGATGGCCGTGCGCTCAAGCGCTGGGTGTTCACCCCGGCGCAGGTCGCGGCGGCTCGCGCCGAGGGCGGCGACTGGCTGATCGACAGCGACAGCGGCGAACACCGCCTGGTGTGCATGGGTGCCCTGCGGGCCCCGGAGGATGATGAAGACGATGAAGAAGACAGTCATGAGCCTGCTGCTCGCTAGTGGCCTGGGAATGACGGCGCACGCTCATGAATTGCTGGTCGGCAGTTACACCGACGGCGCCAGCCAGGGCATTTACCGCTACCGTTTCAGCGATGGCCGCATCGAGGCCGCGCCGCTGCAGGTCATGGCAACAGGCAATCCGTCGTGGCTGACCCTCTCTGCCGACGGGCGCCGACTGTTCGCGGTCAACGAGGCGGCGGCGGGGCAGGTGTCGGCGTTCAGCCTGGATGCCGGGCATGTGCTGACAGCCCTGAACCAGGTCGGCAGCGACGGTGCCGAGCCGACCCATAGCAGCCTGAGCCGGGACGGGCGTTTCCTGTTCGTCGCCAACTATGGCGGTTCCAATGCCGAAGGCGGCAGCCTCAGCGTGCTGCCGGTACACGCCGACGGCAGGCTCGACCAGCCGTTGCAGCACCTGCGGCATGCCGCCAGCAAGGTCGATCCCGAGCGCCAGGCCACGCCCCATGTGCATTCGGTGGTGTCGTCGCCGGACGGGCGTTTCGTCTTCGCCAGTGATCTGGGCGCGGACAAGGTCTTCGCCTACCGCTATGCACCTGACCAGGCCGAGCCGCTCCAGGCCCTGGGCGCGGTGGCCTTGCCGCCCGGCAGCGGCCCGCGGCACCTGCTGTTCAGCGCCGATGGCCGGCATGCCTGGCTGACCCTGGAGATGGGCGCGGCGGTAGCGGTATTCGATCACCAGGACGGGCACCTGACCCTGCGCGGCACCCACCCCCTTACCGACAATACTGATCCCGCGGTCAGGGCCGGCGGCGCCCTGCATGCTTCGGCGGACGGGCGCTTTCTCTACGTCAGCAATCGCGGCACGGCCAACGAACTGGTGGTGTTCGCCATCGATCCGCTCGATGGTGGGCTGAGCCTGGTGCAGCGGCGTTCGGTGGAAGGGGATCACCCGCGGGAATTCGCCCTGGATCCGCAGCAGGGTTTCGTTTTGGTCACCAACCAGAAGAGCAATGAAATCGTGGTGATCCGCCGCGATCCGGCAACCGGGCTGCTGGGCGACGTGGTGCAGAGGTTTGCCCAGCCGGCGCCGTCGGACGTGAAGTTCCTCGACTGACTATCGACGGCCTCGATAATCGTTAGTGCCGCAATGAATTTTTCCCGGAAGGCCCCGGGGCGTAGTTTTGAACCAAGCCAGACGGCTTCTCAACTCAACGACTCCGAGGCCAGACCGATGAACTTCAATCTCTTTCCCGTAATCGCCGCATCCGCCATTTCCGCGTCCGTTGTGCAGGCTGCCAATGCCCATGTCGAGATCAGCCAGCGCAAGGCCGCGACGCCCAGCTATACCAGCGAGTACCTGCGCCAGAGTGCCAACTTCTATGCGGCGCTGGATCATAAGGCTTCGCACTGAATTTTGTGTTGCTCTT
>NZ_JAOECN010000057.1:0-23585 GCF_029836855.1 Pseudomonas sp. GD04058 | reverse complement strand
GAGCAGGTAGTGGCCGGTAATGCATTCAAGCAGTTCACCATTAAAACCAATGCGCCCCGATTGCCTATGTGAGGGTCGTGCAGCGTCATTCGGGGTCGCCATCGCTTATCTCTCTGGCATTCGGCAGGGAATGCCACGGATTGTATAACCCCACCCATCAGCCCATAACTGACAGAACTATCAGGTATGCCGCAGAAAAAGAAAGACCGCCTCGACGGCGGTCTTTCAGTAACAGGCAGTGCTGAGGCGATCAGAACGCCGGCAGTACCGCACCGCTGTACTTCTTCTCGATGAAGGTCTTCACTTCAGGCGAGGTCAGGGCCTTGGCCAGCTTCTGGATGGCGTCGCTGTCCTTGTTGTCCGGGCGGGCCACCAGGAAGTTGACGTAAGGCGAGTCGCTGCCTTCGATCACCAGGGCGTCTTTCGCCGGGTTGAGGCCAGCTTCCAGGGCGTAGTTGGTGTTGATCATGTCCAGGTCGACCTGGTCCAGCACACGCGGCAGCATGGCCGATTCCAGCTCGCGGAATTTAAGCTTCTTCGGGTTCTCGGCGATGTCTTTCGGGGTGGCCAGGGCGTTCTTCGGATCCTTCAGGGTGATCAGGCCAGCCTTCTGCAGGAGCAGCAGGGCGCGGCCGCTGTTGCTACCCTCGTTCGGGATGGCGACGGTGGCGCCTTCCTTCAGCTCGGACAGGCTTTTCACTTTCTTCGAGTAGCCACCGAACGGCTCGACATGGACGCCGATCACGGTTTCCAGGTGGGTGCCCTTACCTTCGTTGAAGTTCTTCAGGTACGGCAGGGTCTGGAAGTAGTTGGCGTCCAGACGCTTCTGGTCAACCTGGACGTTGGGCTGCACGTAGTCGGTAAAGACCTTGATTTCCAGGTCCACGCCTTCCTTGGCCAGGGTCGGCTTGATCAGTTCAAGAATCTCGGCATGGGGAACCGGGGTGGCGGCCACCACCAGTTTCTCGCCTGCCTGGGCAAACCCGGCGACCGTCAGCGCAGCGGCCAGGGCAGAGAACAACAGAGCCTTCTTCATGTGCAGTCCTTATTGGTATTGCGCGCCTCGTGGGCGACGATCAGTGTTGGTTGGCCGGGCCCGTGTTGCCCGGCGTGAGGCGGACAATACCGAGATTTTTTATTCCAGAACAATATCTTTTGCTTAGCTTCTTATACCTTTTCGCAATGCGCAGCTTGCAACGCTCTAGCTTGCGACTTGCGCAAGACGCAACAGGGTCTGCTCCAACAATTTGCGTAACGCCTGTCGTTCCTGTTCGTCCGCCAGTTCGGCGAGACGGTCCAGGCGCTGGGCCAGGGCGTGAAGGGGTGTCGGCAGGTTCAGATGTTCCGGCAGGATCTCGTCACCGCTGCCCTGGAGCAGGGCGAAGTGGATAACGTTCTCGAGCTCACGGGTATTGCCCGGCCAGTCGTGCAGCTCCAGCACGCGCTGGGCTTCCTCGCTGAGCAACGGCACCGGGCGGTTGAGTTTGGGGCTGTAGATGCCAACGAAGTATTCGGCCAGCGGCAGGATATCGCCGACCCGTTCGCGCAGGGCCGGCAGCTCCAGCCGGCCCTCATGAAGGTAATCGTAGAGCCGCGGGTGGAAATGCCCGGCCGCGACCGCCTCGGCCAGGTCGATGCTGGAGGCCGCGACCAGGCGTACATCCACCGGATGCGGTTGCTGCGCACCGACGCGGTAGACCTCGTGGTTTTCCAAGGCCGCCAGCAGCTTGACCTGGATCGGCAGCGGCAGGTCGGCGATTTCGTCGAGGTACAGGGTGCCGCCATTGGCCGAGCCGAACCAGCCGGCGCGACTGCTGGCGCTGCCGCTGTGGGCGCCGGCGGCGTAGCCGAAGAGTTCGGCGTCGGCGTAGGTCGGGCTGATCGCACCGCAGTTGACCGAGACGAACAGGCCGCCGCGATCGCTGGCGCGGTGGATCTGCCGCGCCAGCAGCTCCTTGCCGGTACCGCTCTCGCCACGGATCAGCACGGGCAAGGCCAGCGGCGCGAGGATTTCCAGTTCTTCGCGCAGCTGACGCGAGCGCGGATCGACGAACACCAAGGCCTTGGCGCGGATGCTCAGCGGGCTCTTGTCGAGTTCGGGGAAGGTCAGCAGCGGTTGGCCGAAGGTGTCTTCGAGTTTCATGGCAAAGCTCCCGCCCGGGCTCCTGGCCCGGGCGTTGATAAAAGGCAGTAAGGAAAGCGGTACGTGAATCAGGCGCGGCGCAGGGCGCCCTGTTCCATTCGGTTCTGCAGGCGGTACAGGTAGGCGAAGCCCTGTTCCCAGCGGTTATGGCCAGACTTCACGTTGATATGCCCGGCGCCGCCGAGCACCCCGGCTTCGGCGCCCCAGGCGCGGGCCAGTTGCATGGCGCGCGGCGCGCTCACGGCCGGGTCGTTGTCGGATGTCACCACCTGGCTCGGGAACGGCAGCTGGGCCATGGGAATCGGTGCGAAATTGCGCAACGCGGGCGAGCAGGCTGGCCGCTCTACATCCGCCGGGGCCACCAGCAGCGCCCCGCGTACCCGCCGGCGCAATGTCGGGGTGGCCTGGGCGGCCCAATGGGCGACGGTGATGCAGCCCAGGCTATGGGCAATCAGGATCACCGGCGACTCATCGGCGGCAATCGCCTCTTCCAGCGCCGCAACCCAATCCCCGCGCTTGGGCGTCACCCAATCGGCCTGCTCGACACGGGCGCTATTGGGCAGCGTGTTGTGCCAATGGCTTTGCCAATGTTCGTCTGGCGAACCCTGCCAGCCCGGCACAATCAGGTAACGGATCGACTCGTTGCGCATGGGGAATTGCCTCCTGCTGCGGTTTGCGTGCATGACGGCAAGTATTGGTGCTGGGGTTATATTCGTAAAGGAATAAGAAGCTATTTATTAATAACAAAAATTCAATCGGGACCGCCGCGCGGTCCCGTTCCGGTGTCACCGTTGGGGTCGTTGCCAGCTAGCGGTTTCATGGCCTTCGAGGAGCGCATCGACCAGGCCCTTTGCGGCTTCAACGGCGTGCATGGTCAGCCAGGGGAAAGCGCTGGTGTTGGCTTCCGGGGCCAGGGAATGCTGGGCGGATTCATAGGCGCAGCGCAGGAACATCGAGGCGTGGACCAGGGCGCTGTGCGGGTCGATGCCGGCGTTTACGGAGAATAGTGGGGGGTGGGTGGAGGCGCAGTCGCCGAAGGAGCGGGTGCAGGTTGGGGACAGGGGTGGGTCGGGGACGAGTTTTTTCATCAGATTTTCCTTACCTGTTTTAGCCAACATCCTTTTGTTTCCACACAAATGGGTGGCGGCTGTACGCGGGGTGGAAAACCGAGCGGTAAGGAGATACCCGGCAGGCCCGAAAGCCTCCCGCGCACAGCTGCCATAAAGCATGCCTTACCAACCTTGCTCGAGGTTTCCACACCCCGGTCGCTGACCATTCAGCGACCGACGAAGCCTAGAAGGAGTGGTTTCCATGAGCAAGGAAGCAAAGACCGACAGATTGCGTAGGTTACGTCCTAGGACCTCCATCTTCCACAAACTTTATGTTTGCAGGTGTCTGGAATGCGGTCCCTGTGGGAGCTGGCTTGCCAGCGATGGCGTCAGATCAAACAACATCAGTGGCCCTGCTGGCCTCATCGCTGGCAAGCCAGCTCCCACAGGGTCCGTGTCGGCTTCAAGGAAGGTGGCGGCTGGACACAGGGTGGAAAACCGGGAAGGACCATACCCGGCAGGCCCGAAGGCCTCCTGCGTACAGCCTCCATAAATACAAAGGTGGCCACTGCCCAGGCGGTGGAAAACCGGAGGAATGGAACCCCGGCAGGCCATCACGCCTCGCCTGCGCAGCGGCCATGAAGACGGGAAACGCTATCCCCAGCGGCAGCAGCAGGCCAGCAGCTTTGTGTTTGGATATCTGTACAGCTCTCAAGGCTGACCCCGCTCACTCCCTTGTAGGAGCTGCCTGCGATGGACCGCGCAGCGGTCCTTCGCGGCGGTTAGGCGGCCCGACAAGCCACGCTCCGATCGAGGCCAGATGTTAACAAGATGCGTCGGAACGGCCCTGGGCAGATCCGCTAAACATCCACAGCAGCCGGCTTCTCACCGGTAAACGCCCATCTCCAACGAAGCGTTTTGAAAAGAAACACCACATTGTCGCGCCAGTTCACCAACCGTACGCTGCCTCGCTTTCTCCACGAGCACACGTCATGAAATGGAAGGACCTGATCATTGGCGGCAAGATCCTATCGATGGCGCATTTGCAACCATTCGATCTGCAATTCGACGTCGCCGGTGATCCGATTACAGTGAAATTCGAATTCGGTTTCCATTGCTTTACAGACGACAAAGGACACGGCGAGCTGGTGTGTTTCAAATACGAACGCCGCTATTTCTGTGCACACCGCTACGACTGCAGTAAGCAACTGCGTGACTACATGGAGCGACGGTTCTACGAAGGGCTGGCGGTGCCTTACTTCATCAACGGTAACCAGCGGTACTATTGCCTCGACCTGCATGACTACGCCATGTTCTTCTCGATCAGGAAACCGGAGAACACCCGCAATCTGCTCAAGCTACGGGTCATTTCGGCCTATGAAGTTGCCACATGGGGCCGACATTCGCTGCCCAAAGGCAAGCCGCATAACGTTCGCTACATCCTGGAAATGCGCAACGCCGGCAAATCCGTCTGAAAACAAAAAGCCCCAAGGCTTTCGCGCTTGGGGCTTTTGCTGAATCTCAATATCGGCCTGTCCTTTCGCTTTCGCTTTCGCTTATCCCGCTCACTGGCTAGGAGAGGCTTTCGCCTCCGAAATCGATACCCCCTTTCGGGTTCCGGTCCGTATCGACGAAGGCGAATCTACCGCCAGCCAACACTCCCGTCAACCGAGTACCCTACGCCACTTGTCACAAAGCTTATCCACAACCTGTCGGGAACACCGACACGTCAAGCAAAAAAAGACCAGCCCCTGCCACAGGACTGGTCTCAAGTTTGCCTGAGTTGCGTGTTGCTCAGCGGGCGGTGATCACCGAGAGCTTGGTAATCCCCGCGCGTTCGATCGAGGCCATGGCACGCGCCACCTCCCCGTAGTTCACTCCATCATCCGCCTGCAGTTGCACCCGTACCTCGGGATCCTTGGCTTTCGCCGCCTGCAGGTTGGTTTCCAGCAAGTCCGGCTGGATTTCGTCCTTGTTGATGATCAGCTTCCCTGCCCCGTCGATGCTGACCACCAACGGATCCTTTTGCTCCACCGGGGCCACGGCCTCGGTCTTGGGTAGGTTGATCGGAATGGCGTTGGTCAGCAGCGGCGCGGTGACGATGAACACCACCAGCAGCACCAGCATCACATCCACCAGCGGCGTTACGTTGATCTCGCTGAGAACCTCGTCGCTGTCCTGGGTCGAGAAGGCCATGTCACACCGCCTCTTTCACAGGCTGGCCCGCGGCGTTACCGGCCTTGAGCAGCGTAGGGTGGGCGATGACGCGGAAGGCACTCTTCTGCGCGAGGCTGTAGAAGTCGTGGGCGAAGTCATCGAGGTCGGCCGCGGTCAGTTTCAGGCGGCGCAGGAAGTAGTTGTAAACCAGTACCGCCGGGACCGCGACGGCAATACCCACCCCGGTGGCGACCAGCGCCGCACCGATAGGGCCGGCCACGGTTTCCAGGCTCGCCGAGCCCGCCGCGCTGATGCCCTTGAGCGCTTCCATGATGCCCCAGACCGTACCGAACAGGCCGATGAAGGGCGAGGTGCTGCCGATACTGGCGACGACGGCGAGGCCGGTTTCCAGCGAGCGGCGCTCACGGACGATCTGCTGGCGCAGGGCGCGTTCGAGACGGTCCTGGTGATTGATCGAGTGGCTCAGGTCGGTGGCCTGGCCAGGCTCGCCAACGGCGATCGCGGCATAGCCGGCCTGGGCGACGCGGGCAGCGGAGCCTGGCTGGGTGTGGGCCAGGTCGGCCGCCGAATCGAGACTGGAAGCGGCCCAGAATTGCTTGTGGAACCGCTTGTCCTGGTTCTTCAGGCGGACGAACTGCACGGTCTTGACCAGGGCCAGGCCCCAGGTGACCACGGAGAAGCCGACCAGCAGCCAGATCACCGCGCTTTCGATGGATTCAAGGGGGGAGGCCAATAAGCTCATGATGTGTTCTCTCTGTCGTTGCGCGAATTTGGGTTAGCGAATCTTGAAATCGATGGGCACGCTCACCCAGCCTTCCTGGGGTACATCGCCCTGCTTGGCCGGTACGAAACTCCAACGCTTCACCGCGGCCAGCGCGGCGTCATCGAGTTGCTGGCGACCACTGCTCTTCTGGATCTGGATCTCGCCGGGCTTGCCGGTGGCGAGCACCTTGACCCGCAACAGCACCGTGCCTTCCCAGCCGCGACGCTGGGCCAGCGACGGGTATTCCGGCGCCGGGTTCTTCAGGTACGCCGCGTTGGCCGAAGCCGGGGTCACCGGGGCGGGCGCTGGCGGAGCCGGCGGCGCGGGTGGGGCTGGCGTCGGCGGGGTCGGCGCTGGCGGCTGCTCCACCAGTTTCGGTGCGGGCTTGGGCTTGGGCGTCGGCTTCGGTACCGGCTTGGGTTTGGGCTTGGGCACCGGCTTGGGCGGTGGCGGCTTCACGGCCAGCTCGTCCTCGACCGGTGGCGGTGGTTCCACCACCGGCGGCGGCGGCTCGACCACCGGTGGTGGCGGCTCTACCACCGGCGGCGCCGGCTGGGAGAATTCGATGGTCATCGGTGGAATTTCCGGCGGCACTACCGGCAACACCGGCGTCGGCGCCTGGCTGACCCAGTACGCGGCAGCGCCATGCAGGACCAGGGCGAACACTCCCAGCAGGACTTTCTCGCGACGGTTCAGAGCACTGCGCGGCGTACGCTGCAAACGCTGTTGCCCAAGCGGCGAACGGTGCGGCCGGCCGAGGTCGACCAGTTCGCCCGGCGTCGGGCGCCACAGCACATCAGCGGCACTGGCGGCGGTCTGGACATTACCCATTGATCAACTCCTGGGGGTTCGGTGCATGCTTCGAAGGCGCTGTTGGATTTCGCCTTCGTTTGGCCGAATGATCCGCGCCAGACGCTTATCTCTGAAAGTAATCTTTGAAGTTATGGATAGAATTTTCAGATATATGAAATTTATCCACAGGCCTGGAAGCCTTGTAGATCAAGGGCTGCAGCGAAGCGGGCAAATCGCCATGCCTTTGCTGCATTGAAAATATTCCCCAAAGGCATGGGAAATCCGCATTAAAGCGCGGGCGCAGCGTGTCGGCCGCCAATGGGTGGGCGTGGTCAACGGGTGAGAGAGGGGATCGGGAGGGGAGATGGAGCTGGGGCAGTTCGATGGATTTTCAGTGGGTCGAGGGCCCTATCGCGGGTGAACCCGTCACACAGGGGCCGGGTACATCGCCGGATCCACGGTGAGGCTGATGGCCTCATCGCTGGCAAGCCAGCTCCCACAGGGTTCTGGGTCAACCGCAGCATTCGTGCCCGGCGCGGACCTTGTGGGAGCTGGCTTGCCAGCGATTGCGGTAGTGAATTCACCCGCGATGAGGCCCTCAAGGCCTTAGATATTCTCGACCTTCTGCCAGACCTTCGGCTTGAAGAACAAGGTCTCGCCACGTGCCAGCCCGGCCAGGCTGTCGTGATCCTTGACCACCTCGGCCTCGATTAGCTCGCTTTGCCCTTCCACCTTCAGGGTCACCCGGGTGGTCGCGCCCAGCGGCCGGATATCCCGCACTTCGGCAACGTGATGGCCTTCCACTTCATGCCGCGACAGCGACACTTCATGCGGGCGGAACAGCACGTGCTGGTTCTCGCTCAGGTGCAGGCGGTTGGAATCGCCGAGGAAGTGGTAGACGAAATCACTCGAAGGATTTTCGTAGACGTCTCCCGGCGAGCCGATCTGCTCGATGACACCCTTGTTCATCACCACGATGCGGTCGGCCACTTCCATGGCTTCTTCCTGGTCGTGGGTGACGAACACGGAGGTCAGGTTGATGTCTTCGTGCAACCGCGCCAGCCAGCGGCGCAGCTCCTTGCGAACCTTGGCATCCAGGGCGCCGAACGGCTCGTCCAGCAGCAACACCTTGGGCTCCACCGCCAGGGCGCGGGCCAGGGCGATACGCTGGCGCTGGCCACCGGACAACTGCTCCGGATAACGATCCGACAGCCAGTCCAGTTGCACCATGTTCAGCAGCTCATGGACCTTCTCGGCGATCCTGCTTTCGCTCGGACGCTCGCCCTTGGGCTTCATGCGCAGGCCGAAGGCGACGTTGTCGAACACGCTCATATGGCGGAACAGCGCGTAGTGCTGGAACACGAATCCGACGTTGCGATCACGCACGTCGTGGCCGGACACGTCTTCGCCGTGGAACACGATGTTGCCGTTATCCGGGGTTTCCAGGCCGGCGATGATGCGCAGCAGGGTGGTCTTGCCGCAGCCGGACGGGCCCAGCAGGGCCACCAGCTCGCCGCTGTTGATATCCAGGTTGATGTTGTCCAGGGCCTGGAAGCTGTTGAAGCGCTTGCTGACGTTACGAACTTCGATCGACATGAATTATTCCTCCGCCGCACTTTGGCGCAGACGGTTAATGCGGTTCTCGCTCCACTGCTTGAGCAGCAGGATGAAGAGCGCCAGGATCAGCAGCAGGCTGGCTACGCTGAACGCCGCGACGTGGTTGTATTCGTTGTAGAGGATCTCGACGTGCAGTGGCAGGGTGTTGGTCACGCCACGGATGTGGCCGGAGACCACCGACACCGCGCCGAACTCGCCCATCGCCCGCGCGGTACAGAGCACCACGCCATAGATCAGGCCCCATTTGATGTTCGGCAGGGTCACGTGCCAGAACATCTGCCAGCCGTTGGCGCCGAGCAGGCGCGCAGCCTCCTCTTCCTGGGTGCCCTGCTCCTGCATCAGCGGGATCAGTTCGCGGGCAACGAAGGGCACGGTGACGAAAATGGTCGCCAGCACGATGCCCGGCAAGGCGAAGACGATCTGGATATCGTGGTCCTGCAGCCAGGGGCCGAACAGGCCCTGGGCACCGAACATCAGCACGTAGACCAGGCCGGCGATCACCGGCGAGACCGAGAACGGCAGGTCGATCAGGGTGACCAGGATGCTCTTGCCACGGAAGTTGTACTTGCTGACGCACCAGGCCGCGCTGACACCGAACACCAGGTTCAGCGGCACCGAGACGGCCACGGCGATCAAGGTCAGCTTGAGGGCGGACAGGGCATCGGCTTCGAAGATGGCTTCGAAGAAGGTACCCACACCCATCTTCAGGCCCTGGGACACCACGATCACCAGCGGCAGCAGCAGGAACAGGGCGAATATCAGCCAGCCAAGGCCGATCAGGATGCGCCGGGCGGTAGCGCTGCCACGGCGGGCGGCGTTGGCCGAAGCGGCCGCGCCAATTGCGGATGCAGACATGCTCAGGCCTCCTTCAAGGGGTTTCGATGCGCCGCTGCAGCAGGTTGATCAGCAGCAGCAGGATGAAGGAAACCACCAGCATCAGCACGCCGATGGAGGTCGCGCCGGTGTAGTCGTACTGGTCGAGCTTGACCATGATCAGCAGCGGCAGGATCTCGGTCTTCATCGGCATGTTGCCGGCGATGAAGATCACCGAACCGTACTCGCCGACACCACGGGCGAAGGCCAGGGCGAAGCCGGTGAGCCAGGCCGGCAGCAGCGCCGGAGCCAGCACATGGCGGAACACCTGCAGCGGCTTGGCACCCAGGCAGGCGGCGGCTTCCTCGACTTCACGGGGAATATCCGCCAACACCGGCTGCACCGTGCGCACCACGAACGGCAGGGTGACGAAGGTCAGCGCCAGGGTGATGCCCAGCGGCGTGTAGGCGATCTTGAAGCCAAGGTCGGTGGCGAACTGCCCGACCCAGCCCGACGGGGCGTACAGGGCGGTCAGGGCGATACCGGCAACGGCGGTGGGCAGGGCGAACGGCAGGTCGATCATCGCCTCGATGATCTTGCGCCCCGGGAAGGTGTAGCGCACCAGTACCCAGGCCAGCAGGGTGCCGATCACGCCATTGATGATGGCGGCGAAAAGGGCGGTGCCGAAACTCAGCTTCAGCGCAGCGAGTACTCGCGGCGCGCTGACGATGTTCCAGAACTGTTCCCAGGTGAGTTGGGAGGCGTGGACGAACATGGCCCCCAGCGGTATGAGCACAATCAGGCTGAGGTACACCAAGGTGTAGCCCAGCGTCAGCCCGAAGCCGGGTATGACGGGGGATATACGACGAGACATAAAGGTCCTTGGTCTAGCTGGTTTTCACACTGCGCATTCGGGGGCTGCCCTGCAGCCCATGCAGGAAAGCCAGCGCCTGCAGGGTCGTGGTGAACCCTGTAGGAGCTGGCTTGCCTGCGATGGACCGCAAAGCGGTCCCAGGGTCACTGTGCAGAATAGATCTGGTCGAACACGCCGCCATCGTTGAAGAACTTGGGTTGGGCAGTCTTCCAGCCACCGAAGTCTTTGTCGATAGTCACCAGGTCAAGTTTCGGGAACTGGTTGGCGTACTGCGCGGCCACTTTCTCGTCACGCGGACGGTAGAAGTTGTCGGCAGCGATCTTCTGGCCGACCGGGCTGTACAGGTACTTGAGGTAGTCCTCGGCGATCTTCTCGTTGCCCTTCTTCTCGGCGTTCTTGTCGACCACGGCCACCGGTGGCTCGGCGAGGATCGACAGCGATGGCACGACGATTTCGAACTTGTCGCTGCCGCCGTCTTCCTTCAGCGCCAGGAAGGCTTCGTTTTCCCAGGCCAGCAGGACATCGCCCTGGCCGTTGTTGACGAAGGTGATGGTCGAGCCGCGGGCACCGGTGTCCAGGACCGGAACGTGCTTGAACAGCTCCTTCACGTATTCCTGGGCCTTGGCTTCGCTGCCGCCGGCCTTCAGGCCGTAGGCCCAGGCTGCGAGGAAGTTCCAGCGGGCGCCGCCGGAGGTTTTCGGGTTCGGGGTGATGACCGAGACGTCCTTCTTGATCAGATCGCCCCAGTCCTTGATGCCTTTCGGGTTGCCCTTGCGCACCAGGAACACGATGGTCGAGGTGTACGGCGTGCTGGCATCCGGCAGGCGGGTCTGCCAGTTCTCCGGCAGGGTCTTGCCAAGCTTGGCCACTTCATCGATGTCGCCGGCCAGGGCCAGGGTCACCACGTCGGCGCGCAGGCCGTCGATCACCGCACGGGCCTGTTTGCCCGAGCCGCCGTGGGATTGCTGGATCTTCACCTTGTCGCCTGGGTTGGCCTGTTGCCAATGCTTGATGAACTCGGCGTTGTACTGCTGGTACAGCTCACGGGTCGGGTCGTAGGACACGTTCAGCAGTTCGTAGTCCTTGGCGATGGCGGAACCGGCAAAAACAGCACTGGCCAGCGCGGCCAGGGCATAACGGCGGATAGACATGGTGAAGCTCCCGATTGGCTTTTTTCTAATTAGGTAGACCAGGGCGCGCGAGCTTCAGCTCGGCTTGTTGCCCGAGTTTTGCAGGCGGAATTTTTCCTTGCGTTCGATCTGTACGACTTGCGCGTTGTGCACGGTGATCTCTACCGCGCCGAAACGCAGGTCGCGCAGGGCGCTCTGGATTTCTCGCAGGATGGTGGCTTCGTCCTGACCGTCAACGCTACGCAGAGATGCGCTCATGCTCGTGCTCCTGAAAATGAGGTGGCCCGGGAGCAGCATGTAGGAACGTGACTGCACCTGGTGTGGGAGCAATCTTATGAGGCGCTGAATATTCTTAAAAATACTATTTAAGAATTTTTATATAACTGAATTATCTGGAGCTCTTTCGGGCCCAATCGCTGGCAAGCCAGCTCCCACAGGGTACGCGTCGCACAAGACTCTGTGGGAGCTGGCTTGCCAGCGATGAGGCCCTGACTACCAGCGAAGATCCCGAGCCGGCACCGGTCGTCCATACCAGTACCCCTGCCCCATGTCGCACTGGTGCTCCAGCAGGAAACGCGCCTGTTCCGACTGTTCGATGCCCTCGGCATGGATCGCCATGCCCATGCTCCGCGCCAGGGCGATGATTACCCGGACGATCGCCACGTCATCGTCATCCCCGGGCAGCCCGGCAACGAAGCCCTGGTCGATCTTCAGTTTCTGCACCGGCAGGCGCTTGAGCCGCAACAGCGAGGAATAGCCGGTACCGAAGTCGTCGATGGCCAGGCGCAGGCCCAGGTCGCGCAGGCGATGGAGTTGCTCCAGCGCCACTTCGTGGTCATCCATCACCGCGCTTTCGGTCACTTCGATTTCCAGGCGCGACGGTTCAAGGCCGGTGTCGTCCAGCACCTGGGCGACCTGCTGGTACATCTCGCGATGGGCGAACAAGCGGCTGGAGACATTGCAGGCGACGAAGTCGAGCACCCTGCCCTCGCCCAGCCAGCGCACCATCTGCTGGCAGGCCTGGCGCATCACCCACATGTCGATGTCGGCGATCAGCCCGGTACGTTCGGCAATGGGGATGAACTCCCCCGGCGAGACCATCCCGCGTTGCGGGTGCTGCCAGCGCACCAGGGCCTCCAGGCCGATCATCCTGCCGCTGAACAGGTCGTGCACCGGCTGGTAGTAGACCTGCAGCTCACCCTGTTCCAGGGCCCGGCGCAGCTCGCTGGCGGTTTCCACCCGCTGCTGGGCGTGGGCGGTGAGCTCCTCGGTGTACAAGGCATAACCGGAACGGCCATTGCTCTTGGCCTTGAACAGCGCCGCATCGGCGTTGCGCAGCAGTTGCTCGGCACTCTGTGCATCGCCGGGAAACAGGCTGATGCCAATGCTGACGGTACTGAACAGCCGGTGGTTTTCCAGCTCGTAGGGTTCCTTCATCACGTTGACGATCAGTTGCGCAAGATCGGCCGCCTGCCCGACCTGCGCGCAGTTCTCGCTGAGGATGGCGAACTCGTCGCCGCCCAGGCGGGCCAGGGTCACGCCCGGGTCGATCACCAGCTTGAGACGGTCGGCCACGGCCTTGAGCAACTGGTCGCCGATGTTATGGCCCAGGCTGTCGTTGATGTTCTGGAAATGGTCGAGATCGAGCAGGAGCAAGGCGCAGCCGCGCTTGTTGGTTTGCGCCGCGGCCAGTGCCTGCGCGGCCCGGTCATTGAACAGCAGGCGGTTGGGCAGGTTGGTCAGCGGGTCGTGGTGGACCAGGTGGGCCAGCTCGCGCTCGGTGTGCTTGATCGCGCTGATGTCGCTGAAAACTGCAACATAGTGTGTCAAACGGCCGCTATCGTCGCGAATTGCGCATATGGTTTGCCATTGCGGGTACACTTCGCCGCTCTTGCGCCGGTTCCAGACTTCGCCGCTCCACTCGCCCTTGTCATGCAGGGCGCTGTACATGGCCTGGTAGAACGCCTGGTCATGCCGTCCGGACTTGAACTTGTTGGGGCGCTGGCCGATGACTTCGTCACGGCTGTAGCCAGTGATGTTGATGAAGGCGCGGTTGACGTGGACGATGATCCCGTCGCCATTGCTCACCAGCACGCCCTCCAGGGTGCTGTCGAACACTGCGGCGGCCATGCGCAGGCGCTCGCGGTCCTCGCGCCTGAGGCGCGCGCCGACACCGATGAAGTTGAGCAGGCGTACCCGGGAGACGAAGATGAGAAAGGCGCTGCAGCCCGCCCACACATAGGCATTGACCAGCTGCCAGGCGGCCTTTTCAGCCGGATCATCGAAAACACTGCTTAATATTTGATCAGAAACAACCAGCCACAGTAGCGACAGCACCAGGTACAGCGCGGCCATGCGCAAGGCTTCTCGTGCGGAAACAGACATAGCGTCCCAGATGCCCACATCAAAAGATGGGGCATTATAGGGATAGTTTTCCCGGTTGACCTCCTATCTAAAAGGCCGACTGGTTTTATTTGACATGGTGGTAATAATGTCCATCGCTGTTCAACCGCTCTAAGAGGGCACTCCCACCTATGTGGTATTACGGTTTACTCGACCTGTCGGCCTGGCAACTGCTGGCGGTCACCCTGCTGATGACCCACGTGACCATCGTTGCGGTCACGATCTACCTGCACCGCTATTCGGCGCATCGCTCGCTGGAGCTGAACGCCGGGCTCAAACACTTCTTCCGCTTCTGGCTGTGGCTGACCACGGCGCAGAACACCCGCGAGTGGACGGCCATCCACCGCAAGCACCACGCCAAGTGCGAAACCGAGGACGATCCACACAGCCCCGTGATCAAGGGCCTGTCCACCGTGCTGCGCAAGGGCGCCGAGTTGTACCGCGCCGAGGCGCAGAACCCGGACACCCTGCGCATCTATGGCAAGAACTGCCCCGAGGACTGGATCGAGCGCAATCTCTATTCGCGCTACAAGCTCGGCGGTATCGCCCTGATGGCGGTGATCGACCTGCTGCTGTTCGGCACCATCGGCATCACCATCTGGGCCGTGCAGATGATGTGGATTCCATTCTGGGCCGCCGGCGTGATCAACGGCCTGGGCCACGCGGTGGGCTATCGCAACTTCGAGTGCCGCGACGCCGCCACCAACCTGGTGCCCTGGGGCATCGTGATCGGCGGTGAGGAGCTGCACAACAATCACCACACCTACCCCAACTCGGCGAAGCTGTCGGTGCGGCGCTGGGAGTTCGACATGGGCTGGGCCTGGATCAAGCTGTTCACCTGGCTGCGCCTGGCCAAGGTGCAGCGGGTCGCACCGATCGCCCACCGGGTCGAAGGCAAGGGCCATCTGGACATGGACACCGCCATGGCGATCCTCAACAACCGCTTCCAGATCATGGCCCAGTACCGCAAGCTGGTGATCGGCCCGCTGGTCAAGCAGGAGCTGGCCAGGGTGGACGACTCGGTGCGCCACCAGTTCCGCCGCGCCAAGCGCCTGCTGTCGCGGGAAACCAGCCTGCTGGAGGACCGCCATCACCAGCGCATCCAGACCCTGCTCGAACACAGCCATGCGCTCAAGGTGATCTACGAGAAGCGCCTGGCCTTGCAGCAGATCTGGGCCCGCACCAGCGCCAACGGCCACGATATGCTCGCGGCAATGAAGGACTGGGTGCACGAGGCCGAAGCCAGCGGTATCCACTCGCTGCGCGAGTTCGCCGCGCAACTGAAAACCTACTCGTTGCGCCCTGCCCTGGCCTGACAGCCCCGTCCATCGCAGCGCCCCTATACGGGGCGCTGCGACCGGAACTTCCCTCCCGAATCAAGTTCTTACCAGATATGTCGCCCGCCTGGCGGGCCGGGCCGTGGCTGCCCCCAGCGCCTTACTAGAAGTACTGCGAACATGGTCGAGAACACCCCGCCGTTCAACCCGCCTCCCGAGGCTGCCCAGACATTGCTGGCCCTGATGCATGCACAAGGCGAGGTTGCCCGCCTGAGCGAGCGCGAGCAGTTGTTCAACTCGCTGCTGGACAGCGTCAATGCCGTGCTTTGGGCCTTCGATTGGGAAACCCGCCAGGTGCTGTATGTCAGCCCGGCCTACGAGCGCATCTTCGGACGTTCCGCCAGCCTGTTGCTGGCCGACTACAACCAATGGCGCGACGCGATCTACCCTGACGACCTCGACCATGCCGAGCGCACCCTGGCCGACGTGCTGGTCAAGGGCGCCGTGGAGGATCGCGAATACCGCATCATTGCTGCCGACGGCCAGGTGCGCTGGCTCAGCGACAAATGCTTCATCAACCAGCAAAGCGAAGGCCAACGGGTGATCGTGGTCGGCATGGCCGAGGACATCACCGAGAAGAAACAGCTCGAAGGCGAGCTGCAGCGCCTGGCGACCACCGACGTGCTGACCCAGAGCAGCAATCGCCGGCACTTCTTCGAATGCGCCGGGCAAGCCTTCGAGCGCGCACGGGTCGAAGGGACGCCGTTGTCCTTCCTGTTGCTGGATATCGATGACTTCAAGCAGGTCAACGACACCTACGGGCATCCCGAAGGTGACCAGGTGTTGCAGCGCATCGCCGACAGCGGCAAGGCCGCACTAAGGCGCGGAGACCTGTTCGGACGCATCGGTGGCGAGGAATTCGCAGCGGTGTTTCCGGGATGTCCGCCAGAGATGGCGATGCAGGTGGCCCAGCGCCTGCAGCGGGAGATCCAGCGCCTGAGCTTCAGCCATGAAGGGCAGACCTACGGGATCACGGTGAGCCAGGGGCTGACCGGGCTCAATGGCGAGGACGGCGACCTGGATGACCTGTTCGCCCGGGCGGACGCGGCGATGTACCAGGCGAAGCGGCAGGGGAAGAACCAGATCGTCCTGGGCTGATCCTGATTTGATGTTGCTCTTTCGGGCCCTATCGCTGGCAAGCCAGCTCCCACAGGTTGTGGGAGCTGGCTTGCCAGCGATAGGGCCCGGAAGATCAATAGAGAATCCTATTCCTTGCGCAACCGCGCCAGCTCCGCCCGTCCTACCTTGAGCAACCGCGCGGTCTTCCCGGCCGCCAGCTCCTCCAATCCGTCCTCCGTCGCCAGCCGCGCCATCTGCCCGGCCAGGTTCATTACCAGGTCCTCCCGGGAATACACTCCACCGCCCAGTTGATAAACCGCCGCGATCAGCTCACGCAGCTCCAGCGGCAGGCGCCAGCGCGTGCGCAGGGCCGAGCCATAGGCTGCACCCGCCTGGTTCAGCGCCACCTCGACCTCGTTTTCGTCCAGCTCGCCACCGGCCAGCCGCCATTCCTGAAGGCAGCGCAGCAGCGCCAGGTCACCCAGGCAATGCAGCAACCCGGCGCAATAGCAGCGCTCGTAATCCAGTTCGAGCATTTGCGCCAGCTTGCGCCCGTATTCCGCGGTGCGTAGCGAAAGCTGCCAGTACTGCTCGGCGTAACGCCCCAGCACCGGGTCGCTGAGCCTGGCGCTGCGCTTGAGAGTCAGGCCGAGGATCAGGTTCATGCTTTGGGTCGTGCCGAGCTTGTTCAGCGCCTGCAGCAGGGTCTGCACCCCGCCCTCGCGATGCAAGGCTGCGCTGTTGGCCGCGGCGATCAGCACGGCGGTGATCTGCGGGTCGCTGCGCACTTCCTCTTCCAGCAGCCGCAGGTCCAGGCCCTGCGGATTCAACGCGCGCTTGATCGCCTGCTGCACGTCGGCGAACAGCGGCCCGCCGTCGGCCACCGCGCGGTGCTCCTCGATGAAGCGCGACAGCGTCACCCCGGCGCGCAACGGCGGCACCTCGCAGGCAATCGGCCCGCTGCCCTTGAGCAGCTGTTCTTCAAGACGCTGGCGCAGCGCATCGAGGTTGAGCGGCTTGGTCAGGTAGGCCGTCGGCGCCAGCGGCAGTGCCTCGCGCACACTGGTCACGTCGCTGCGGCTGCTGATGATGATGAACGGCAACGCCGGCGTGCGCGGCCGCGAGCGCACCTTGCGCAGCAGTTCCAGGCCGTCCAGGCCGGGCAGTTCGCGGGCGGCGATAATCAGGTCGGGCTTGCCCGAGAGGCCCTCCAGCGCTTCGTTGCCATTGGCGCAGACTTTCACTTCGGCGTCACAACGCACACTGAGCAGCATCTGGGTCAGCATGTCCCGCACCCAGGGGTCTCCCTCGGCGATCATCACCTTGGGCGAGGTGGCGGGGTCTACAGCAGTCATTGGAATCTCCTTACGGCCATCACGCGTTCCAGCGTACCTTCCAGGACATCTCCTGTAATCCTTAGAAACCTTAGCGCTCAAAGTTCATCACGCAGGCGAAAAAAAACCCGCCGAAGCGGGTTTTTTCTCTAGCGCATCACAAATCAGGCAAGTTCGGCGAAGCACTCTTCGATGATCGCCAGGCCTTTGTCCAGCAGCGCGTCTTCGGCGGTCAGCGGAACCAGGATCCGCAGGACGTTGCCGTAGGTGCCGCAGGACAGCAGGATCAGGCCCTTGTCACGCGCCTTGGCTACCACTGCGTTGACGGCAGCAGCGTTCGGGGTGTGGGTGCCTTTCTCGAAGACTTCCACCGCGATCATCGAGCCCAGGGCACGCACGTCACCAATGATCGGGTGCTTGGCCTGGATAGCCTTCAGGCCGGTAACCAGACGCTCGCCGACAGCCTGGCTGCGCTCCAGCAGTTTCTCTTCCTCGAACACTTCGATCACGGCCAGGGCCGCGGCGCAAGCGATCGGCGAACCAGCGTAGGTGCCGCCCAGGCCGCCCGGGGCGATGGCGTCCATGTACTCGGCCTTGCCGCACACACCAGCCAGCGGGAAGCCGCCAGCGATGGATTTGGCGAAGGTGGTCAGGTCAGGCGCGACGCCCATCTGTTCCATGGCGAAGAAGGTGCCGGTACGGCCAGCGCCGGTCTGCACTTCGTCGGCGATCAGGAGGATGCCGTGCTGGTCGCACAGGGCGCGCAGGCGCTTCATCAGCTCTTTCGGAGCAGGCAGGAAACCGCCTTCGCCCTGTACCGGCTCGATGATGATGGCAGCGATGTCACGCGGCTCGGCGTCGTTCTTGAAGATGCGTTCGATGGAGGCGATCGACTCGTCGACGCTCACACCGTGCAGCTCGTTCGGGAACAGCGCGCGGAAGATGCCGCCTGGCATCAGGCCCATGCCTGCGGAGTAAGGCACGACCTTGCCGGTCAGGCCCAGGGTCATCATGGTGCGACCGTGGTAGCCGCCGGTGAAGGCGATCACGCCAGCGCGGCCAGTGGCGGCACGGGCGATCTTGACGGCGTTCTCGACGGCCTCGGAGCCGGTGGTGACCAGCAGGGTCTTCTTGGCGAAGTCGCCTGGCACGCGCGCGTTGATCTTCTCGCACAGCTCGACGTAAGGCTCGTAGGCCAGGACCTGGAAGCAGGTGTGGCTGACCTTGGTCAGTTGTTCCTGGACTGCCGCGACCACTTTCGGGTGCAGGTGGCCGGTGTTCAGTACTGCGATGCCGCCGGCGAAGTCGATCAGTTCGCGGCCTTCAACGTCGACCACGGTCGCGTTCTTCGCGGTATCGACGAAGATCGGGTGGATCTGGCCTACGCCACGTGGAACGGCGTTGACGCGACGCTGCATCAGGGATTCGTTGGTCTTGCTCATAGAGTCCTCAATTCGCCGATTGGGCGGCGAGTTCAAGAGGGTGGCCGGGAGTCATTGCAGGCAGCATGCGTTGATCGACTGCTGCAATGGCCCGGCCGCCGGGTGTTCCTGTGTAAAAAAGGCCAGCGAGACGTCGCTCTCGCGCCCCGCTGGCAGAGGTAAAGCCTTAACCGCGACTCAGATGCTGAGGCACAGGTATTTGATTTCCAGGTAGTCCTCGATGCCGTACTTGGAGCCTTCACGGCCCAGGCCCGACGCCTTGATACCACCGAACGGCGCGACCTCGTTGGAGATCAGGCCGGTGTTGATGCCGACCATGCCGTATTCCAGCGCTTCGGCGACACGGAACACGCGGCTCATGTCACGAGCGTAGAAGTACGATGCCAGGCCGAACTCGGTGTCGTTGGACATGGCGATGACTTCGGCCTCGTCCTTGAAGCGGAACAGCGGCGCCAGCGGGCCGAAGGTTTCTTCCTTGGCGACGGCAGCGGTCTTCGGTACATCGACCAGGATGGTCGGCTCGAAGAAGTTGCCTTCGATCAGCTTGCCACCGGACAGCACCTTGGCGCCCTTGGAGACGGCGTCGTCGATGTGCTCCTGGACCTTGGCCACGGCCTTGCCGTCGATCAGCGGACCGGTAGTGGTGCCTTCTTCCAGACCGTTGCCGATCTTCAGCTTGGCGACCGCGGCTTTCAGCTTCTCGGCGAAGGCGTCGTAGACACCGTCCTGCACGTAGATGCGGTTGGCGCAGACGCAGGTCTGGCCGTTGTTGCGGTACTTGGAGATGATCGCGCCTTCGACGGCCTTATCCAGGTCGGCGTCGTCGAACACGATGAACGGTGCGTTACCGCCCAGTTCCAGGGAAACCTTCTTGATGTCCTTGGCGCATTCTTCCATCAGCTGGCGGCCGATTTCGGTCGAACCGGTGAAGGACAGCTTGCGCACCAGCGGGTTGCCGGTCAGTTCGGAGCCGACTTCGCCAGCGCTGCCGGTGATCACGCTCAGCACGCCAGCCGGGATGCCGGCACGGGTAGCCAGCTCGACCAGGGCCAGGGCGGAGTAAGGGGTCTGCGAAGCGGGCTTGAGCACCATGGTGCAGCCAGCGGCCAGGGCCGGGCCGGCTTTACGGGTGATCATCGCCGCCGGGAAGTTCCACGGGGTGATGGCGGCGGTGACGCCGATCGGCTGCTTGATGACAATCAGGCGCTTGTCCGGCTGGTGGCCAGGAATGACGTCACCGTAGACGCGCTTGGCTTCTTCGGCGAACCACTCGATGAAGGAGGCCGCGTAGGCGATCTCGCCCTTGGCTTCGGCCAGCGGCTTGCCCTGCTCGGTGGTCATCAGGCGAGCCAGGTCGTCCTGGTTCTCGATCATCAGCTCGAACCAGCGGCGCAGCTTGCTGGCGCGCTCCTTGGCGGTCAGGGCACGCCAGGCCGGCAGCGCCTTGTCGGCGGCTTCAATGGCACGGCGGGTTTCGGCAGCGCCCATTTTCGGCACGGTACCGATGACTTCACCAGTGGCCGGGTTGGTCACCTTGATGGTCTGGCCGCTGTCCGCATCCAGCCACTCACCGTTGATGAAGGCTTGCTGACGGAACAACTGAGCGTCTTTGAGCTGCATGTCGACTTCCCTTGAACACCGTGCACGGACGGCGCGAATTATTGGTAGTTGAGTAAGCACCCTGCGGGGCGCTTGCCTGTAGGAATGAGGCACCGGATCCGGGCCAATGTTCCACTCGCAGGCGTCGAGCGTTTGAAATCTCGAACGAGATCCTAGGAGCAACCCGATAAAAGGACAAGAGGGCGTTCGAAAAAAAGAACGATTGACGGAATGGGTGGTAGGGGCAGGCGACCGGCGGTGCCCTCACTGGCCCTATCGCTGGCAAGCCAGCTCCCACAGGGATCGTCCAACCTGTGGGAGCTGGCTTGCCAGCGATGAGGCCATCAGCAACCCCCAAGCTCCTTCAGGTAGGCCCAGGGATAGATCCCCCGCTCATGCCCGTCACTGAACACCACCTGGACACCATAGCCCTGCCCTTCCACCCGCTCCACCCGCACAGTGTCGCTGACCAGATCGATCCGCCCGCCCAGCCGCCCCGCTCGACATTGCGAACAGGGGCATGCGCCCCGCAGCCGCGCATGGCTGATCACCTGCTCGCCATCGCGCCATTGCAGCACCAGCTCGCCCGCCTCACGCCGGTTGCGCACCGCGCTCGGGGCGATCATCAGGCGGCGCCTTGCAACTGGACCAGGGCGATGCGCACCGCCTTGCGCACTTCCGGATCGCTGTCGGCCTCGGCTTCACGCAGGGCCGGCAGCGCCGCCGCATCGCCCAGTTCGCCAAGCGCCAGCGCCGCTTCCTTGCGCAGGTTGGCGATGGCATGCACGAGCAATTCGGCCAGCCCACCCAGCGCCGGACGATGACGCAAACGCCCCAGCGCACGCGCCGCGCGCAGGCGAACCTGCCAGTAGCCGTCCTGCAAGGCGTCGATCAATGCCGCTCCGGCCTCTGCCTGCCCTACCTTACCCAGGGTGGTCGCCGCCTCTTCGCGCACTTGCCAGGCGTCGTCCTTCAAAGCGGCGGTAAGCGCCGCAAGCACCGCGCCATCGCGGCCGAGACCGAGAGCGCCAATGGCCGCACGCCGCACCTCGGTATCCGGCTCCTCGGCCGCCAGTCGAGCCAGCGCCGGCAAGGCCGGCTGATGCTTGAGCCACCCCAGGATGCCCACCGCTTCGCGACGCACCGCCGCCTCCGGGTCCGCCAGCGCCAGCAAGGCCGGGCCGGCCGCCTCTTCAAGACGCAGTTCGCGCAAGGCGCGCAAGGCACTGGCCCGAACGAAGGCATCGGCATGGGTGGCCCAGGGCAGGATCAGTTGCCCTGCTTCCAGGCTTTTCAATTCGCTAAGGCTTTGTGCTGCCGCCAGGCGCACCGGCTCGGCAGTGTCTGCCAGCGCGGCGCAGAGCGCCTGCACCACTTCAGGTTCTTCCCACGCCTCCAGCAGCCGCGCGGCCTCGGCGCGCACCTCGGGCGCCGGGTCGACCAACAGCGCATCGGTCAGCCAGGGCAGGCCGTCGGGTTCTTCCAGGTCCGCCAGATCGATCAGGGCGATGCGGCGCACGGCGGCGTCCGCGTCGTTGATTCGCGGCAGCAACTCACGGATTTCTGGGTTGTCGCTGGTTCTTTCGCTCATAGGGCAATCCGTAGCGGTGGGTGGTCGCTGTCCGGCAGGCCCAGCGGGGTCAGGCGCGGCAACTCGCGGCCCTCCTCGTGGCGCAACAGGGCCAGGCAGTGACGCTTGAGATGGGTGAATTCCGGGCTGGTCAGCAGGCTGGCGCGGCGCGGGCGGGAGAAGGTCAGGCGCAGGTCTTCGATAAAGCGCCCGGGGCGCGGGCTCATCACCAGGATGCGATCGGCGAGGAACAGCGCCTCGTCGATGTCATGGGTGACGAAGACCACGGTGGTGCGGATGCGCGTCCAGATATCCAGCAGCAGTTCCTGCATGCGTGAACGGGTCTGGGCGTCGAGGGCTCCGAAGGGCTCGTCCATCAACAACAGGCGCGGGCGGTTGATCAGCACCCGGGCGATCTCGGCGCGCTGCTGCATGCCGCCGGACAACTGGCTCGGCCAGCGCTCGGCGAAATCGGCAAGGCCGACCAGTTGCAGCATCTCCAATGCTCGACGTTGCCGCTCGGCCTTGCCCTGGCCCTGCATCTTCAGGCCGAAGGCGACGTTGTCCAGCACACTGCGCCACGGCAGCAGGGTGTGGTGCTGGAAGACCATGCCACGTTGCGGCGAAGGCCCGTCCACAGCCAGGCCGTCCACCTGAAGTTGCCCGCCGCTGGGCACCAGGTGCCCGGCCAGCGCACCGAGCAAGGTGGACTTGCCGCACCCCGATGGCCCGAGAATGCACACGAACTCTCCCGGCTCGATGGTGAAATCCAGCGCCTGTACCGCCTCGAAGGCCTGGTTGCCTTGCCCGAGGCGGATGGATACGCCGCGGGCATCGATCCGCCCCGGCTCCGGGGCTTGATGATAACTGCTCATCACGAGGCCTTCCGCAGGCGATACCAGGGCGTCGCCAACGCGCCGAGGCGCTTGACCAGGGCGCTGCTGCCCATGCCCAGCACACCGATCAGGAGCATGCCGACGATGATGTCCGGGTAGTTCTGCAAGGTGTAGGACTCCCAGGTGTAGTAACCGATGCCGAACTGCCCGGAGATCATCTCGGCGGTGACCAGACAGAACCACGAGGTGCCCATGCCGATGGCAAGGCCGGTGAAGATGCTCGGCAGTGCGCCGGGCAGCACCACTTCCCGCAGGATCGCGAAGCGCCCGGCGCCGAGGCTGCGGGCCGAGGCCAGCAGGCGCGGGTCCACCGCCTCGACGCCGTGCACGGTATTGAGCAGCACCGGGAACAGCGCGCCGGTGAAGGTGATGAACACCATGGACAGCTCGGACGACGGGAACATCAGGATCGCCAGCGGAATCCAGGCTACGGCGGGAATCGGGCGCAGCACTTCCAGGGGCGGCAGCAGGGTGTCCTCGGCCCATCTGGAGCGGCCAATCAGCAAACCGAGGCCGACACCCAGCACCGCCGCCAGCAGATAGCCGGCGAACACCCGCGACAGGCTGCTGACGAGGTGCGCGACCA
>NZ_JAOECN010000056.1:0-23592 GCF_029836855.1 Pseudomonas sp. GD04058 | reverse complement strand
GGTCAGCACTGCTGAACCTGAGCTAGCCAAACAACTGGAGGCTGAGATTGCAGCAACGCTTGAAGATCTAGATAAGTCTCGTGCCGATGCCGCCGTCTCAGGGGGATTGGTCGGAGTGATGAAAGCGGCGGCTGTAGCCACCAAAGAACAAACGCTTGCTCTTCTTAAGCAGCGCTATCTAGTTGCGAAATACGGATTGAGTCTGCCAACCATAGCTACGACCGCGGCGCCTGGTGCGGCTGCAACTTCTGCTGCGCCCACCGCGAAGGCTGGCACGGGCCCCTCGCCCGCTGAGCAGAAAACCCCTGAGCTACCGGCTGGCAGCGGGCCTTTTGGGCTTGAGGCCGGATTGAGTAAAGATCTGATTGAGAGAATGACCGGGCAACTGCTTACTGTGGGTGATGAAGCCCAGAGCCTCTACATGCTGGACTCCCCACCGAAACCAAACGATTCCTTTGAGCAGTATGGCCTTGTGATCTCACCAACGGTTGGGTTGTGCCAGATCCGCGCGCTCGGCAAAACAATCAATACTAACGATTATGGACACCAGCTAAGGGATACTTTCGAAAGCCTACAAGGGGCTCTCACCACCGTTTACGGGAAACCTAAGATTTATGACGGGCTCATGCCCGGTAGCCTATGGAAGGAGCCGCGAGATTGGATGATGGCCTTGCACAAGAAAGATCGCTCGCTAATCGCAGAGTGGAACGCGACCCAGTCAGCCCCACTTAAGAGCGATGTTAAAAGCATCACTTTGGTTGCCAGGGCTCAAGGCACTGACAAAGGCTATGTAATGGCTCAATACTCTTTTGCCAACGAATCCACCTGCGAAGCTGAGGAAAAACAGCGAACCACTGGATCGCTTTAATCCGTATGCCTGTGGAGGGCCCGCCCTGGAGGCGGGCTTTCGCGTTTTAGACTCAGAAGGGAGCCTCCCCCTCCAGCTCTTCCTCCCTATCCTGCCTGTCGTCTCTCACCTCATCGGCCTCAGCTCTCTCCCATTGCAGGATCACCGATCCGTCATCGCAGAACGTCATGTCCAGGCCATCCGTCTCGGATAGCAGTTCCATGATTGCCTCCCAATCTTGATCGCTGTCCGTGTCCAGGCGGTGGATCAGCACCCTCCTCCCCAGCTGCGCCAGCGGCGAGTTGATCATCGCAGACACCCGCAAACCCAGGCGTTCCAGCCCGGTCAGTTCGGAGCGCGCGGCCGTTGAGGTGTCTTCGAGTACTGCTGCCATCTCCTACCTCCATTACTGTATATCCGTACAGCCATATCAGAATCATAGCTCAGTGCTAAGCGAAGCGTAAAGGCGCAGCCGACGGCAAAACGGCTCAGCCGGCTGTTTGTCGCCCGGCGAAAATAATTTAGCTCTGAGCTATTGACGACACTTTAGCTTGAGGCTAAATTTCATCTCAAGCAGTCACCGAACAGGGACTGTCGAGGCCCTCAAGCCTCACCGCTCTTTATCACTGATGGGAACCTCGCGGATCGATCCCGGCAACGGCACAGCGCGAGCAATAAATTCGATCCCCATGCCAGCTCTGGAACTGGCCAGCTCGATATCAGGCGGAACGTCAGCACGGCAGGAACACAGGCCGGGCCACGGAAAGCGGATGAAGGGTTGCGCTGCAAACGCTCCCTGCCGGGATGCCCTCAGAACGGGCGTCAGTGCCTGGCACAGCGCGAGTAGTGATCAAGTAATCGCCCAGGCCACCGTGGCGTGTAACGGAGCCCAGCAAGACCACGTATTCACTGAAGCACCTGGGCGACCGGGTGCTTTGGGAATCCACTGGAGGAAGATGGAATGGCTCAGTTCTACATCGACAATCACCTCAGTAACGGCAAGCGCTTGGAATGGCTTGCTCTTCCCGACCAGGGCGAGCGTGTTGAATCGGTCGTGCAGCAGGTCAAACAGGCCGCGATCAACAAGTTCGGCGGCATCGTTTACTTCAACCGCTGGGAGCACGTCGTGGCCAGCAACGGCTATGTCACGGTGAGGATGTACGCATGATGCGGTTCTTCAAGCCAATGCGCGGCTGCCGCATTTTCGCAAGCGAAAAGCACATGACCAGGCCGGCCGGTGAGTTCATCGGATGGTGCGAGAAGGTCGAGGAGAACATCTGCATTTTCCGCGACGGAGCGGTAGTTGACCGATTCATCTGGAGGTTCAACAACAGCAACGGCACGCAGGAGCTCAACAGCTGGTACGAGTACTCAGCATGAAGATTTCACTGGCTGGCCTTGGCGACAGGGCCAGACGGGAAATCAACTGGATAGCGGAGCAATTCCCGATGACCACGATTATCCAAGATCGCTTCGATAGCGGCGCGCAGGTGAGCCTGGAGATGGACAAAAACGAAGGCGAGCTGTTCGTCTTCCACTGCCCGGCAGGTCAAGGCTGCAAGGTTAGTAAATGGCCGCTGGATAGCTATCACATGCCGATCGCGATGGCTCATTACGAGCAATGCCTCGAGCTTGAACGCGCCGCCTTCGAAGCCTGCTCCGCGTCCGCCTGACAATAACTGCCCGACGCCCTGCTCCCCATAGCAGGCTGCATCGGGGATGCCTCTGCGCAATGTCCTCTGCATGCCCGAGCAAACATAACCGGCGTGGCAACCGGAAGCCGCAAACGGGCGGCAAGAGAAAGCGACCAGAGGTATCCCCGATACAGCCCGCCCCACCACCCCAAAGGACACCCCATGAACGCACAATCACAGCTCACCCCGCCGGCTATTGGCGAAATCTGGCCCGGCCAGGGCGGGATTTACGCCGGCATCGTCCCGACTCGCGACGGCGCAGAGGCCTACCACCTGATCATCGGCGATGACCTGGGCCGCTTCGAATGGGGTCCTTACGGTGAAGATTCGCCAGCCACCAGCTTGATCGATGGTCAGGCAAACACTCAGGCACTGGTCGATTCCGACGCCAGCTACCCTGCCGCTGTCGCGGCCTACGAGCACCAGGCCGATGGTCATGCCGACTTTTACTTGCCGGCCGCTGCCGAGCTGTACGAGGCCTGGCTGAACCTGGGCTACAAGGACTGGGGATGGGTGTGGTCGTCTTCGCAGCGCTCCGCCTACTACGCATTCGGTCTGTGTTTCGAAGCTGGCTATCAGGGCTACTACGGCAAGCCCAACGGGCTCCGCGTCCGCCCCGTCCGCAGATTGCCTATTCAGTAATTCATTCCTTCAAACCCTTCCCGCAGGCGATTCCGGGACTCAAGACGAGCCAGTCCAGAAGCATCCCCGGCAGCTCGGGGCGCCTGCCTCTTTCCCCATAACGACCGCATCGACAGGTGCCGGGCTTGGCTTTCACGCCCAGCTTGGTCACTGGTGCCCGGCATCTGATCAATGCGGTTGGCTATCGAGGTTCACGCAATGAGCAAAGAAACAGGCGGACCCGCCTTTCCAGCGCAAATCAACAACGGCGGCAACGCAGCGATCAAAGGGTTCAATGGCGAAGAGATCAAGCCGTACACCTTCAGCGCGTACCCGGGCATGAACCTCCGCGATTACTTCGCGGCCAAGGCCATGCACGGAACCATGGCAGCGATGGACAGCGGCGAACGCAACTACACGCCGCCGGAAACAATAGCCAAAAACGCCTACGAGTTGGCCGACGCCATGCTCGCCGCCCGGGTGAAGCCATGAGCGGCTGGATCAAGTGCAGCGACAGGCTGCCTGAGGTCGGAACCAGAGTTCTCGCCTGGAGCAAACCGTACGGCGCCCGCGAGTCGCTTTACCGCGAACACGGCAAAGGCTCGATTGCTCACGCCCACGGATATCCGCCGTACTTCTCTTGGGAAGAGCCGCAAAGCAGCTGGAGTTCAAGCTGGAAGCCGACCCACTGGCAGCCCCTCCCTTCCCCACCCACCGAGTAACCCACCACCTGGAGGCGACCATGAACGCAGTCATTCAGCTTCATCGCGACCAGTTCGATTACGACAACCGCGAGCCGATCGCCATTGATGGTGATGAGGCTGAGCGGATTTGGATCGAGAACGCAACGCACGACCTGCTACGCGGCGCTGACGTTAGTTTTCAGCGCGTCGGCAGCAAATCGCGGGGCGTTACCTACGAGCAATTCGCTACCGCCGTAGACGAGCGCCTGAGCGTTCTGCTGATCGAATCTGGGCAGAGCGCATCGGCACTAGGCCGCATGTTCCTGGCGGCCCGGCGCGGCGCAATTCACGAGTGCAAATCCATCGTCGCTGAGATCCTGAGTGACGACCAGGTACTGCACGATGTCGCCGCAACTCTCCTCGCTCCGCTGGCTGCTGATGGCGTCATCGCTGACGCCGAGGATGCTGAGTCATGAGCGCCGACCTGGCCCATGCCCGCATCGGACTGGAAATTGCGAAAATCGCTCGATCATCGACCCCAGCCCAGGACCGCACCTTCATTGAAGGCATGATCGAAATGGCCGCCTGCCTGAGCCAGATCACCTACCAGGACTCGGAGAGCTATCGACAGGCCCTGGCCATCAAAACCGGAAACCGAATTTCAGCGCTGAGGAATGGCTCATGACCGTCATCGCCAGCACCTGCAAAGAACTCGCCGAAGCCTTGAATCGCCAGGGCTTTTTTCTGGTCGCTGACCTGCCACCCCGTACCCGCATCGAGATCCGGCGCGGGATGATCGTTGTGAGGCTGCCATGAGCCATGTTATCGATGTCAGACAAAATCCTGATGGGTCATGGACCGCGCGCGGCGGAACCTCTTTAACTGTTGTTCGTGTGACTTGCACGACCAAGAACAAAGCTATCGCAAGTCTCAACGCTGCATTGTCAGCGATTGCAGCGACCAGCACACAGGTGGAGCAATGACCAGCTACCAGCGCGCCCGCCGCCTGTACATCTGGCGCGGTTCCTTCACCGCCATCTTCGCCTGCACCTTCTTCATGCTCGCCAGCGCCATTGCCGGCTGCATCACTTCCTGAATCTACGTAGCCGAGCACGGCGGCCCTTCGGGATAACCGTACCCCTTCGGGAGCGTAAGCCGGCAAGAGCGCGCAACCATCACCGGCAGCCAGGGCGTTCGGCCTACATCACGGGCGTGACCTGGCATTTCTCATTTTCCAACTCACGGCGCCGGCCTGGCGCAAGGTGTACCAATGTCCACTACCAACATGCGCATCTGGGAGCAGGTGCAGACCACCGATACCCGCTACACCAAGAACGCCGAGGTCGGCGGTCAGAAGATCACCAGCCTGAACGGCACCGCGATGGTCATGAAGGCGACCGAAATGTTCGGCCCGGTCGGTATCGGCTGGGGCTGGAAGATCCTCGAAGAGCGATTTGATGACGGCCACGAGGTGTTTGCCGGTGAAGGCGACAAGCGAATCTGCCTGGGCCGGGAGATCGGCCACACCGTAAAGATTCAGCTCTGGTTCATGCAGGACGGCCAGCGCGGCGAGGTCGAGCAGTACGGGTGCACCCGGTACCAGTACAAGACCAAGTACGGCATGACCACTGATGGCGAGGCGCCGAAGAAGTCGCTGACCGATGCCATCAAGAAAGCCCTGTCCATGCTGGGCTTCAGCGCCGACGTGTTCCTGGGCATGTTCGATGACGTGAATTACGTGCAGCAGCTGCAGGCTGAGCAGGCGATCGAACAGGCCGAAGACCGGCAGGCCGAGATTGAGCGCCAACAGGAAGAGCGCCTGAACTTCATCAAGGACACGATCGCGACCATGCAGAAGGCGGTGACGCCGCATGAGCGCAAAAAGATCCACGACCACGCTGTGCGCAGGCTCATCGGCCGCAAGGACGAGAAAGGCGCCGCCCGGATCTCCCTTGAATTGAAGAACCTCGAAGTCGGCAAGCCGCAGGAGGCTGCAGCATGACCCAGCTCTACGCACTCACCGGCCAGATGGCCGAATTGGCCGCCATGTGTGACACCGACGACGAAGGTCTCAAGCAGGCCATTCAAGACACCATGGCCGGTATCCAGGGCGAGTTCGAGGTGAAAGCCGACAACATCGTCATGCTGCGCCGGAACATCGAGGGCGACATCAGCGCGATCGACGCGGAAATCGACCGCCTCAACGAACTCAAGCGCATCAAGGCCAACAGCGTCACGGCCATCACCGACTACCTGCGCCGGAACATGGACGCGGCCAACATCAAGACGATCAAGCGCCCGCTCTTCACCATCAGCCTTGTCGCCGGCAAAGAGAAAGTAATCGTCGACAACGAACAGGCGGTACCGGATGAACTGACGTCTGTGGTGACCAAGATCACGCCGGACAAGAACGCCATCGCCGCCAAGCTCAAGGCCGACCGCGAGCACAACGAAGACGTGCGCAAGCGCATGGCTGCCGGCGAGGACTGCGAACACGAACTAATTCCCGAGCCAGGCTGGGCGCACCTTGAGCGCGGCGAGAGCTCCATTCGAATCAAGTAAGGAGGTCGCATGGCCCGCGGAGTAAACAAAGTCATATTGGTCGGCACCTGTGGCCAGGATCCTGAAGTTCGCTACCTGCCGAACGGTAACGCAGTCACCAACCTGAGCCTGGCTACCAGCGAGCAGTGGACCGACAAGCAGACCGGTCAGAAGGTCGAGCGCACCGAATGGCACCGCGTCTCGATGTTCGGCAAGGTCGCCGAGATCGCTGGCGAATACCTGCGCAAGGGTTCCCAGGTCTACATCGAGGGCAAGTTGCAGACCCGCGAGTGGGAAAAAGACGGCATCAAGCGCTACACCACCGAAATCATCGTCGACATGCAGGGCACCATGCAGTTGCTCGGCAGTCCCGCTCATCGTCAGCAAGGGCATAACGAGCAGCGCCCGACTGGTCGGCGCCCCCAACAGGCTCAGCAGAGCCCTGCACCGCAACAACAAAACCAGCAGGGCACGAATGGACCGGACCTTGACAGATTCGACGACGATATCCCGTTCCGCCCTTTGCGCTTCTTGGAGGGATCGTGATCCAGGAATTCCGTAGGCATGACGCAATCAAGGCTGTGAAGTACGCCGCCCAGATGGCAATAGCCACAGGACACCCATGGGGCGTCTACCGCAGCTTCAAGACATCCATCATCGCTATGCCGACCCTCAAAGCCAAGAAGGACGCTCTTGAGGTCTGCACGCCATGAGGCGCATCCACAAGCTCACGCAGGGCCGACGCCGGCAACTGCACATCCATCTACCGCCAAGCGGCCTGGAGGTTTTGCATGGCGAAGAGTCAGGCGGAGCGAGACCAAGACCGCCACAAGAAATCCGCCAGATTGCAGGAAGAAGACCTGCGCTTGAAGGTTCGCCCGGGGACTAAACAGGCCCTGCTGGAGCTGATGGAGTGGGCCGGTATCGAGGAACAGGGGGAGGCGATGACGCTGATGATTCATCACATCGAAGCGCTCGGGCATCACACTCTGTTCAAGATCACGCGCCACGAAATCGAGGGTCACCGATCCGTGGCGCGGACTGAGCCGCTGCGACTGTCAGCCAGGAAGCGAACCGGCCAGCACCTGCGCGCCATCTGCGGCTGGGCCGACGCCACCTATAGCCAGATGATCGAGGCTCTGATCCACGGCATCCACGCACTCGGCATGCTGCACGCGGCGAAGTTTCTCACCCCGCCGCGGCACGAGATCAGCATCTCACCGCGACTGGCCCTGGCCTTCGATAGGAAGAGCATGCTGATGATTCAGCAGGAGCCCGGGGATGAGGTTATCAGGCCTCGGATGCAGGAGTAGTAAGCACCCGCTTAACGATCGCCACCATGACCTTGTAACTCCACTCAGGGTCATCGCGATTGATCAACTCGTCCCCCTCCGGACTGAGCACAGCTCCGTCAGGCTTCAACAAAAAACGCCCGACTGTGAATGCCTCTCCGGTCACGAAAGAGTCAGTGCGAACTACAACCTCTAACACCCCATTGGCTTCTCGGCTGAGTGGCGCATAGAGGATGCTGAATTTCTTCTGAAGCGCTTCCCCATCGATTCTGCACTTGTCTGGCACGGAAGTGAACGAAACCGCCTTGCCCAGGTAGTTCTGCCCAAGATCAACCCAATGCTCGACCATGCGCTCGAGCTTTTCGATGGCACCCTTGATTGCAAATTTGGCCATTCCAAGTTCACGGGGGAACTGGTCAGCATCGATCTGAAAATCTTCCTTTTTCATGTGCGCTCCGATTGTCCGGCCCCATGCCGGTCACCCGTAATACCCCATCCCAAACCAAATTGCCACCATGCCGCATCCGGCCACGGAGGGCGGCGCATGCATGGAGAAAGCCATGAGCTACTTCTACAAGACCGAATCGCCGAAAGTGCTGGCCGCCGTGTGCGCCTGGGCCCAGAAAAAAGCGGCCTGGGACGTTCAGCGCAAGAAGCTGGGTGAAGCATTTGGCGCTGACGCTTCGCCGATGTATAGCGGCTCCCGCAACTACGTCGGCGGCATCAAGCTCAGCGCCAGCCGCGACCTAGACGTGCACTGGTGCCGACCCGACGAATACGGCTACCGCTCGCTGCGCCGGGCACCCAAGCATGCCAAGGGCACGGGCAAAGAGGTGCGCGCAGCCGAGAAGGCTGAGCATCAGCGCTTGGAAGATCTCTGGAAAGCGCATTGCCCGGACGATATCGACCGGGACGAAATGTGGGAAGCAATCGGCGTTCAGCGAGGCGGGATCTGGCTAAGTGGCGGGGTTTGCTTCAGCTATGGCGATACCGTGTACCTGAACCTGGGCAGCAAGGCGGCTGACGGTGATGTCGAGGGTCTGATTGAGATCGTCAGCAGCGAGTACGAAGCGGCCCGCCAGCGTGTGCTCAACGCGCGAAAAGCCGCCTGACACTCCGGCGCTGCCCGCCAGCGCCTTCCCCTATTCAACGATAACGCCGACCCGGCGAGGAGTCGCATGGCCGCGTATTACAACGAGTTCGACCCATACGCCGCGCAGTGGCTCCGAAACCTCATTGCCGCTGGCCATATCGCACCAGGCGACGTAGACGAACGCTCGATCGAGGATGTGCACCCAGATGACCTCAAACCCTACACCCAATGCCATTTCTTCGCCGGCGTCGGCGTTTGGTCCTATGCCCTTCGCCGCGCCGGCTGGCCAGATGATCGACCTGTTTGGACTGGTTCCTGTCCGTGCCAACCTTTCAGCGCGGCAGGCGCGGGAGCTGGGTTTAATGACGAGCGGCACCTCTGGCCGTACTTCCATTGGCTCATCAGCGAGCGCCAGCCTGCAGTCGTCTTTGGAGAGCAGGTTGCGAGCAAAGACGCAGATCCTTGGGTCGACCTTGTACAAGCTGACCTGGAAGCCATGGCGTACGCCTTTGGGGCCGTGCCGTTTCCGTCTGCGGGCGTCGGTGCTGCGCACATCAGAGACCGAACCTACTGGGTGGCAGACGCCAACAGCCATCGACAGACGACGCGGCGACTATCAGTACGACCAAGGCGACAAGTCGAAGCCTCGACCATCGAATCAGGGAGCAGCCAAGCTGGCGGCCTGGCCAACACCGAATGCTGGCACGCCGCAGAGCTTGCGGGGCAATGGGCAAGATCCCGAAGCACGCAAGGCACAGGGGCACCAGGTGAACTTGAAGGATGCGGTTCGCTACCTGGTCCACGACCAGCCGGCCCGGTTAACGGCCTCTGGGCAGATGCTGACTGGCTCTTCTGCCGGGATGGAAAGTGGCGGCCAGTTGAACCCGGCACATTCCCGCTGGCTCATGGGGCTCCCAGCAGAGTGGGACGCCTGCGCGCCTACGGAAACGCCATCAATGCTGAAGCGGCAACGCATTTCATAGCCGCATATCTCGAAACTCGATAAGCGCCGGCGCGGCGTCTGGAGATCACCATGAGCACATTCGCAGTGTTCGGCATGACCGCGAGCGCGGCACTCGCCGATGCTAGGAAGCAGACCAAGAACACCAGGCCAAGCGGAAAGGCCGGTTGCTCCCCCGTAGAGATAACGCTCGCTGAGTGGACCGAAGCTGTTCAGCGCAACGCTGACGCGATCATGGCCGGGGAGAAAGTGAAGCAGCTCAGCGGCCTCTTCGACACGCCGCAGCATGCCCAGCAGTTCATCGAACTAGCCAAGCGCGCCGGCCCTTGTCGCGACCTGAAGATTCGGTGCAAGGCCGCCCTGCTCGATGAGAAGGGTAAGAAGATCCTCAGCCCCAAGACCAAGATGCCCGTTATCGGCTGGGCGGATTGGAAGCCTGAAATCCATAAAGCCGCCTGACCCTTCCGGGCTGCCAGGCACTGCACGGCCACTCGCCTGAGAAGCATTTAAGTCTTTTTTGGCTAATCGTCTTTGCCGTAAATCTCTGCCCAGTCAGGGATAGGGGCGGCTTTCTGGGCTGCATGCATAAGACTGGGAAGAGCCATCTGAAGAAAGTCCCGAGCGCTGAGTATCGCGTCGCCCCAATGCTTCCGATAGAACTCTTTACTTACTTGGGAAATAGCGTCCCACTCTTTCCCCTCCCTTTCCACTGAAACGACCACACCCTCTATCTCTCCGATAGCTCTCGAAAGGTAGCTGGCGACAGAAATGTCGATCGCCACAATTCGCTCGACATCGTCAATTTTCATGCAATCGAGATACACCCGCAGTCGCTTGACTCTTTCGCGTATATCCGAAATTTTCTCCGGATCATCAAGATTATCGAAATACACCCAGCCACTGAGGTCAGACAAGTGCCCATTCAATGCCTCTGCAATAGGCCATACACGCGCAGCAGCTAATGCCGAACGCTCTCTGCGCTCCGCCACCTGCTTTCTCTCCGTGGAACTCGCCAGGTAGAGCGACACGATCACTGCTGCAAAAGTACCGATCGCAGAAAGTGCGTTCCAATCTAGCTTGAGATCGACGCTTGTCTGCGGCAGGAGTTTGAAAAAAATACCTCCGCATAGGAACAGCAAAAGGCAAACAAGCCAGCGCACCCAGGCTTTTTCCATGATATGGCCTTTAAGTTAAATCGATGATTATGCGCGAACGCTGATCATGCGGCGACCTAAGCTGTAGGCGCCCCAGAAAAGACCACATCTGTACTCCTCAGCTGTAACCCCTCTCCCCTCTATTCACTGCCGCGATATGGCGGCCAGGAGTCGTGCGCGCATGGATTCCAAGGATCTTACCCAGGAGCTCCTCAAGAAGGTCGTCACGTACGACCCGGAGACCGGCTATTTCCACCTGAACAAGTACCGCGGGCGAAGGTCGTGCTCCTTCTCCCCAGATGGCTACGTCAGGGTATCGGTGTACCGCCAAAAGCGGTTCGCGCACCGCCTGGCGTTTCTCTACATGACCGGAAAGTGGCCGCCGATCGGCATCCATGTCGACCACATCAACGGCAATCCAAGTGATAACCGCTGGGTCAACCTCAGACTGCTTACGCCAAAGGAAAACCAGGCCTGCAAGAGGCCGCCCAGTGCGGAGCGAGCGGGCCGAGGAGTAAGCGGGACCAGCGGGGTTTACTGGGACGGCAGAAAGAGCCGCTGGTACGTCCAGGTCAGGCGGCGGAACAAGATCCACTACGGCGGCTACCACGAACGGCTTGAAGACGCCGAGGCCGACGCCCTGGCAATCAAAGATCGCCTGAAGGCCGAACTGCCGGCCATATCCATTGGAGGAATTACCGCATGACCCGCCTCGCCCTCTGCCTCCTGCTGCTGGCCACCGGCGCCAGCGCCCAGGAGAACGTCATCGACGTGCAGCACGACAGCCGCCGCGGGGTGACGTGCTGGATCTTGAACGGTGTCGGGATCAGCTGCATCCCCGATAGCCAGATCGCCGGCAGTCAGCGCCAGCTCTCCCCGCACGAACAAGAAGATAACGGACCAACACCTGCCGGTGCCGAGCGGCGCTGGGATGAAGAGAGGTATTCGCTGTGAGCAAGACGATTGTTCTAACCGGCTTGGCCCTGGTCCAGTTCCGCAAGGTGATCCGCAATGTTGATGACGAGGAATGCGCTGAAATGGCCGAGGACGTGGATCGCCAAGAACTTCAGATCGACGAGTCGGACCTCGGCGACATCGAGTCCATCCATGAAATCCAGATGGAGCAATGGGCGAAATGACTGACCTGATCGAAGTGAAGACCGCCGACCTGGCAGGCGAGGCGCTGGCCTGGGCAGTTGCGAAAGCGGACGGCCTGCAGCCCAGGCTGGAGGCACCGCACTACGGCAACGGCTGGCGGGTGTTCTGCGATACCACTTTCGGGAACAGCAAGCGCTACAACCCCCTGGAGGATTGGGCGCTGGTCGGGCCGCTGAAGATCAAGCACCGGATCGGTGACGGTCCGATACGCGGCGGCTGGGTCGCACACCCAAGCAGGCCCAACGAGCCTACCGACTGGATGGAGGCCGCCGATCCTTTGACCGCGATCTGCCGCGCTGTCGTGGTCAAGATCTCTGGATGGGCGGTCCAGGTGCCCAAGGAGCTGATGCCGTGAACACTCAAACAGCCAAAGTACAGAGCCTGATGCAGGCCTGCCAGCGCGGCGTGAACGGCAAAGGCCCGGCGATCGATGCAGCCAACAACTTGCTTGCAGAGTGCTACGGGATGCTCGGCAAGCTCGCCGCCGAGAACGAGGCGCTTCGAAAGGACCGCGACAGCCTGCTCGAAGCCGGAGGACACCTCCTATGATCACCCTCGCCTACATGGCCTACCACGTATGGAGGTGGCCGCGATGAACGCAACCGCAAAGGTTCTCGACCCCTGCAGCGCCAGCCGCATGATGTGGTTCGACAAGCAGGACCAGCGCGCCCTGTTCGGCGACATCCGCGACGAGGAGCATCTGCTGTGCGATGGCCGGGTGCTGAAGGTTGAGCCTGACGTGCTGATGGACTTCCGCAAATTACCCTTCGAGTCCTCGACCTTCCGCCTGGTCGTGTTCGACCCGCCACACCTTGTTCGCGCCGGCGTGGACAGTTGGATGCGCGCCAAGTACGGGCTACTCACCGGTGAGTGGCGCGAGGACATTCGCCAGGGCTTCGCCGAATGCTTTCGCGTGCTAGAGCCTGAGGGCATCCTGATCTTCAAGTGGAACGAAACCCAGGTACTGGTCAGCGAACTGCTGGCCCTGACCAACGAGAAGCCTCTATTTGGTCACAAGTCCGGCAAGCGCGAGAAGACGCACTGGATCACCTTCATGAAGCGTCCAGCCTAAACCCTCCCCTTACAGCTCAAGCCCGCCGGCGATACCCAGCGACCAACAGCACGAGGCCAGGCACCAGGAGGCCGACCGACGTGTATCCGAATGCAGCCTGACCTGACGCTCCAACGGCGGCGAACGCAGCGCCAATCGCAATGAGCGGCACGGCGGCGAAGTAAAACGGTTTGGCTGTCTTGCCCATATCAATACTCCTGTTCATTCCCTCTTTTAACACATGAGCCCGCCGACATGCGCGGGCGAGGATTCTTTATGTCCGCAACCACCCGATTCCACGAAACAGCCAATGACGCCCTGGTTGAGATCAGCCGCCACCTTCCGCCAGGCGCCAAGCTGGCACTGGTCATCTACACCGCCGGCAGCCCGGAACTCGACATCGTGCTCAAGGACCAGGGTCTTGACCCTGACGAGGTGGTGGGCACCCTACGTCGGCGTGGCGGCCTGAGCCTAGACGGCGACAACGCCTACAAGAGCAGTCTCTGCGACGTCATAGTGGGCTCGCTGGCCTGCGGGAAGCAGAACAACAACCCGCCACCTGCTGGCCACTGGTGCGAACAGTTCTGGGAAATCGGGAGGGCTGAGGGAGAGCAACAGGCGCACCTGTTGGCCGAACTCACCCAGGCTCGTGACCAACGCGACGCCCTGCTCAGTGCTGCTGTGGAAGCTCTGTCTGTGATCGAACGGATAAAGCCAGCTGGCAATGGCAACGGGACACAGGTGCGGCTTGCCGCAGCAATCGACAAGGCCAAGGCCTGACCACCAATAGCCGCCACCGGCGGCGTGGAGACCATCCATGACCCTGCGACTGATCTCAGTCACCATCGCGGCCGAGATGCTGGGCATCAGCCGCTCCACCGCGTATCGCCTGGCGAAGGCCGGAAAGATCCCCTGCGTTCGTGGCCTGGGCCCGCTTCGCATTCACTATCAAAAGCTCGTGGAGATGATCGAGGCTGGTATCCCTGATACCCTCGCCGCCGCGGGCGTCGTATCCGAGGAGAGGATATGCCGTACAAAAGAGGAAAAGTCTGGTGGATTAGCTACACCGCGTCAGACGGAACGTATGTTAGACGCTCTGCTGGCACCGAGGATTTCGCCGCAGCCAAGGCTTTAGAGCAGAAGGAGCGCAGCCAGGCGTGGAAAGAAAAGGAGATGGGGTTTGACAGGCAGCGGACGTTCGAAGAGGTGATGATCGAATACCTCAACCATGCCGCCCAGACCCAGCGCAGCTTCGACACGACGCAGCACCGCGTCAAGGCGCTGCGGGAGTTCTTCGCCGGCAGGGTCATGAACGATCTGGCAGGGAAAGACATTCGGGAATACTCGGCAGGCCGAACGGCGGCAGGAAAGTCGCCGGCCACGATCAACCGGGAGCTCGCCGCGTTGTCGGCAGCGATCAACTGGTGCTCGGTCGAGCTGGAATGGAAGCTGCCCAACCCGGTCAAGGGGCGCACCTTGCGCGAAGCTGAAAGCAGGGTGCGTTGGATCACGCGCGGCGAAGTCGATTCACTATGCAGGGCCGCTCGCTCACAAAGGAATGGCGACATGCTGGATGACTTCATTCGGCTGGCAGTGAATACGGGCTGCAGGAAGGAAGAGATGATCGGGCTGGAATGGAGGCGCGTTGACCTGGTGAACCGGTTGGTCTACCTGGAAGGCGATCACACGAAGGCAGGGAAGCGAAGAAGCATACCGCTCAACGAAGGGGCGCTGGCAGCGCTGAAGGGAAGGATGGCGTTCCGAGCTGACCATTGCCCCTCCTCACCCTGGGTATTTTCCCGGAGAAACGGGGACAAGGTAATCGATCTGTCGGAGGGCTTTGAAGCGGCGTGCGAGAAGGCTGCAATCACTGACTTCCGCATTCATGATCTGAGGCACACCTGTGCCGCCTGGCTTGTAAGTGCCGGGGTACCATTGATCGAGGTGAGGGATCTGCTGGGGCATTCGACGGTGCAGATGACCGAGAAATATGCGCACCTCGCACCAGCGAGGGTGCGAGATGCGGTCAGTGTGCTGGACCAGACGATGTCACAATCTCGCTACACTGAAAATCCAGCGGGTCGAGCCGACAAGGCTCTGAAGCTGGTAACTGCTTGATTTACAAGGTGGTGCGGACGAAGAGACTCGAACTCTTACAGCTTGCGCCGCTGGAACCTAAATCCAGTGTGTCTACCAATTTCACCACGTCCGCGTGAAGCATTTAAAGCAAAGGCGCCAGACTTTCATCAGGCGCCTTCTGGAATATGGGGTGGACGAAGGGAATCGAACCCTCGACCACAGGAATCACAATCCTGCGCTCTACCAACTGAGCTACGCCCACCATATTGCATGCTGCTTTTACTTGTGCCAAAGCTGCCTTTGATTGGCGCACCCGGCAGGACTCGAACCTGCGACCATCCGCTTAGAAGGCGGATGCTCTATCCAGCTGAGCTACGGGCGCACATTTAATCTGCTTTCGCTTGCGATTACAAATTAACTTTCAGCCGTACCGAACAAGCCAAAATCCGCTTATTCTGCCCGACCTTGCTAACCAGTGCTAGGCCCTGCCCGACAAGTGAGGCGCATCTTATAGACGCACTGAAATAGCGTCAACAGATTTCTCAAAAAAATTCATTTTATTGAAGGGCTTAGGCCATTTGCCGGACCAAGCGCCTTTGCCCTGCGCGCGGCTCATGAGAGAATGCGCGCTCTTTTTTTCTCTCGATGGTTAATCACCCGTCATGACTGCACAACTTATCGACGGCAAGGCGATCGCCGCCAGCCTGCGCCAGCAGATCGCCCAACGTGTCGTTGAACGTCGCCAGCAAGGTCTGCGCACCCCCGGCCTGGCGGTGATCCTGGTTGGCACCGACCCGGCTTCCCAAGTCTACGTTTCGCACAAGCGCAAGGACTGCGAGGAAGTCGGTTTCATCTCGCAAGCCTTCGACCTGCCCAGCAGCACCAGCCAGCAGGAACTGACCGACCTGATCGATCGCCTCAACGACGACGCGAACATCGACGGCATCCTCCTGCAACTGCCGTTGCCGGCCCACCTCGACGCCTCCCTGCTGCTGGAGCGCATCCGCCCGGACAAGGACGTAGACGGTTTCCACCCCTACAACATCGGCCGCCTGGCCCAGCGCATCCCGCTGCTGCGCCCGTGCACCCCGAAAGGCATCATGACCCTCCTGCAAAGCACCGGGCAGGACCTGTACGGCATGAACGCCGTGGTCGTCGGCGCGTCCAACATCGTTGGTCGCCCGATGGCCATGGAACTGCTGCTGGCCGGCTGCACCGTCACCGTTACCCACCGTTTCACCAAGGACCTCGCCGGCCACGTCGGCCGTGCCGACCTGGTGGTGGTGGCCGCCGGCAAGCCGGGCCTGGTCAAGGGTGAATGGATCAAGGAAGGCGCCATCGTCATCGACGTCGGCATCAATCGCCAGGAAGACGGCAAGCTGGTCGGCGACGTGGTCTACGAGACCGCCCTGCCCCGCGCCGGCTGGATCACTCCGGTGCCGGGCGGCGTGGGCCCGATGACCCGCGCCTGCCTGCTGGAAAACACCCTGTACGCCGCGGAAGAACTGCACAAGTAACCTGCGCGCGCGAATGAAAACGGCACCCCGCGCGGTGCCGTTTTTTATGCCCGGGTGAAAAGCGCAGGTTGACGAACGGTCATCCCGATGGTCAGATGCCGCCCGTTTCAGGTGTCTGCCGCCGCCGCGCGGCAGGTGAAACGGGAAGCCGGTGCGTCCTTTAGGACAAGTCCGGCGCTGCCCCCGCAACGGTAAGCGAGTGAAGCATTCAACAGGCCACTGTGCGCAGACGCATGGGAAGGCGAAGCGCTTCGATACCCGCAAGCCCGGAGACCGGCCTGAAGCATCACGACTGAAGAATGGATGCGTCAGTCATTTGGCAAACCTGCGGTGGGCGGGCACGAGCCGGTAGACTGGCGCGCGCTCGCCAGCTCCCTCCTGTGCGCTTCCCGAAAAGTCCTTTTCGAGAAGTCAATGAATACACGCTACATCCCCCTGATCGGCTGCCTGCTCGGCGGCAACGGCGGCGCACTTGCGACGACGCTGGAACTCGATCGGCAAATCGTCTCGGCACCTGCGGTGGAATCCGACACCATCGCGCAGATGGCCCGCTACGGCAGCAAGATCGAAGTGGTCGAGCGCGAGCAGATCGAACGCGCCGGCCCCAGCGCCGATATCACGCGGGTCCTGCAGATGTTCGTCCCCGGCCTGTATGTTGCGCCCAAGCAGGGGCCTTTCGACTACGGCACCTATTCGTTGCTGGGCGGGCGCAACGACGACACCCTGATCATGCTCGACGGTGTACGCCTGAACAATCGCCTCTACGGCGGCATCTACATCGATACCCTGCCCGCCGCGGCCATCGAACGCATCGAGGTGCTCAAGGGCGGCCAAAGCCTGCTGTTCGGCACCCAGGCGGTCTCCGGGGTGATCAATATCGTTACGCGCAATGCCCGATCCCGGGAGGCCTCGGGCCAGGTCAACCTGGGCGTGGACAGCTTCGCCGGACGCAACGGCGATGCCCGTATCGAGCGAATCTTCAGCAACGGCTTCGGCGATCTCGGTCTGCTGGCCTATGTCAGCCACAATATTTCCGAGGGCTACCAGCCCTACCGCAGCAGCGCCATCACCGCAACGGTCAGCGACCGCAAGCGCAGCTACGAGGTCAACACCTTCGGGGCCAAGGCCACCCAGGGTTTCGGCGACGCCAGCCGCCTGGAACTGTTCTATCAGTACAGCGCGGCCAGCCTCGACTTCCTGCGCCCCGATGCCAACCGCAACACCACCAACGACCGTGTCCAGCAGATTGCCACGGCCACCTTCCAGCAGCATCTGAACGAGCACTTCAGCTACTTCGTCAAAGGCCACATGAACGACTGGGACACCCGCTACAACCGGGTCTACAACACCAGCGCCGGCGGCATCGAAGTGAAGAACCACAACGACTACTGGGGCTTCAGCGACTGGGGCGTGCAGGCCGAGGGCGAAGCCGTGCTGCCCGGCGGCCACACCCTGGTGTTCGGCAGCGACAACCAGTGGTTCAAGGGCAAGGACGACGTGTTGAAGATCGACCAGAACCAGGCCGAAGCCCACGCCCTCTATCTGCAACTGCGCCCCGAGATTGCCGCCCTGCCCGACTGGCATCCCAGCATCGGCGTGCGTCGCGAGCACCTGAGCGGTGGCGACAGCGCCACCGTGGGCATGCTCACCTCGCTGTACGACCTGACCGACAACCTCAAGCTGCGCGGCCAGTTCGGCTCGGCCTACAAGCTGCCCAACGCCGAGCAGTTGTACGTCAACGAGCCCGGCGACGAGATGGGCAACCCCAACCTCAAGCCGGAGAAAAGCCGCAACGCCGAACTGGGCCTGGACTACAGCAACCTGCTCGACGGCCAGCCATGGAGTGTCAGCGGTACGCTGTTCCACCGGCGCATCGAGGACCTGATCACTCTCGTCGATACCCAATGGGTCAACGGCGATGGCGAAATCACCGTGCGCGGCTTCGAACTCGACGGCAAGGTGCAGCTCGACGATCGTTGGCAGTTGCAGGCGGACATGACGCGCAACCTGAGCGAATCGCGTAACGGCGCCACCATCAACAACATCCCCGGGTTCTTCGCCCGCAGCCGGGTCGGCTATGAGTCCGCCGACCGTATGTGGGGCGCCGGTGCGGCGATCCGCTATATCGGCAGCGTGGAAAGCCCGCGGGGGATCGACTACGGGCACTACAGCGTGGTGGATGCCGACGCTTATCGGTATCTCGATCTCCAGCGCCAGCATCGCCTGGCCCTGTTGCTGGAGAACCTGCTGGACCGGGACTACACCACCAGCATGGACAGCGGGTCGCGTCGGGTGGGGAACCTGGGAAGGCCGTTTACGGCTGAAGCGCGGTACACCTACAGCTTCTGATTTTGTGCTGTGACTGATGGCCTCATCGCTGGCAAGCCAGCTCCCACAGGTTCAGCACAAAGCTTGAGACCTGTGCAGTACCTGTGGGAGCTGGCTTGTCGGACCGCCGCACCGCAGCGATGCTTTACCAAGGAAACACCATGAACGAACAGGACATACCCACCCACCCCGACTGGTCGCATATCCCCGAACATGCCCGCCACGTCATGCTCTGTACCGGCCCGCGCTGCACCCTGCGCGGGGCGCTGAAGGTGTGGAAGACAGTACGCAACGAGCTGCTCGCCGCCGACCGGATCGAAACGAAAAACGGCGTGCTGCTGACCCGTACCCATTGCCAGTTCCCCTGCAACCTCGGGCCGATCGCAACCGTCTATCCGGACCGTTGCTGGTACCGCATCGCCAGCCACGATGACGCCCGGCGCTTTGCCCGGGAGCATCTGGTCGGCGGGCAACCGGTCCAGGACCTGCTGCTCGAGCGAGGTACCCAATGAAACACAGCCTCTGGCTCGCCCTGCTGCTGGGCAACAGCGCCCAGGCCCTCGACTACCGCAACTGCGGCGAAGACTGGGCCCTGCGCCAGTCACCGCCCCAGCGCATCCTCGCCCTCAACCAGCACGCAGCCGACATGGTCCTGGCCCTGGAAGCCGGTCCGGCCCTGGCGGCGGTGAGCTATATAGATGATGACGCCAGCGCCCTGGCCGCCAATCACTATCGCGGCGTGCCGCTGCTGTCGCACAAATATCCCTCGCCGGAAGTGTTGTATGCCGGGCGCTACGATCTGGTGATCGGTGGTTTCCAAAGCGCCTTCCGCGATGGCGTCGGCCCACGTCGCGACCTGGCCCGCCACGGCATCGCCAGCTACCTGCTGGAAAATGCCTGCCCGGAAAAGCCCAGCGCGAGCGGTTTCCAGGCCATCGAACAGGACCTGCGCACCCTCGGCCGGCTACTTGACCGCATGCCCCAGGCCGAACGCCTTATCGCCAGGCAGCAAGCCGACCTGAAGGCAGCGCAGCAGCTCGCCGACGGACACCCGGCACTCAAGGTCTTCTACCTGGACAGCGAAACCCGCGGCCTCGACAGCGAAGGCAAGCAGGGTTTCGTCAGCGAGCTGATCGCCAGCGCCGGCGGGCACAACGTCCTTGCCGACCTCGACCTGCGGCGCATCACCGTGGACGCCGAAACCCTGCTGCAACTGGACCCGGATGTCCTGCTGCTGGCTGATGCCGTCTGGTCAACCGCCGCTGCCAAACGCGCGTACCTGTCCGGTCACCCGGCCCTTTCCCGCCTGCGGGCGGTCAGGGAAAAGCGCATGATCGACGTGCCGTTCACCCATCTGGTCGCCGGCGAACACAGTGCCCGCACAGCCCTGCACCTGGCCCGCGAACTGGCAAGGATCAGCCACTGAAAACCGACAGCCGATTCGGCTGCAAAATCGCCGCTTTCAGCTTTCCCGGCTGGGCACTTCATAGGCTTCAGCCGGGATTGCAGCGCCATCGGGAGGACAATATCCGCATCGCTAACACCTGGATGCGTGCCCGATGCAAACAACAAATACGGTCCTGATGATCCGCCCGGCGCGATTCGCCTTCAACCCGGATACCGCCCGCGACAACCATTTCCAGAAACCGCTGCTGGACGCCGAAAGCGCTCAAGACAAAGCGCTGGAGGAATTCGACGGCTATGTCGATACCCTGCGCCAGCACGGCGTCGAAGTGCTGGTGGTGCAGGACACCCCGGCACCGCATACCCCGGACTCGATCTTTCCCAACAACTGGTGGAGCAGCCACGCCGACGGCAGTCTGGTGCTCTACCCGATGGAAGGCCGCAACCGCCGCCTGGAACGGGACAAGGGCGTGCTGCGCGCACTCGACGAACGCTTCGCCATTCGCACCACCATCGACCTCAGCCCGCTGGAGCAAGCGGATATCTTCCTCGAAGGTACCGGCAGCATGGTCCTCGACCGTGAACACCGCATCAGTTATGCCTGCCACTCCGGGCGCACCCACGGCGAGGCCCTGCGCGAGTTCGCCGAACGCCTCGATTATCGCCTTTGCGTGTTCCACGCCGTCGATCGCCAGCAGGCACCGATCTACCACAGCAACGTGATGATGAGCGTCGGCCGCCAGCTCGCCGTGGTCTGCCTCGACGCCCTGCCCAACGCCGCCGAACGCTACACCCTGGAACGCAGCCTGCGCGATACCGGCAAGGACATCCTCGCCCTGGACTTCGACCAGCTCGAAGGCTTCGCCGGCAACATGCTCGAAGTCCATGACAAGCATGGCCAGCCGCTGCTGGTGATGTCGCGCAGTGCCTGGAACTCGCTGAACCCGGCGCAGCGCCGGCAGGCCGAGCGCCACAGCCGCCCGGTGGTAGTGAATATCGACCATATCGAACGCATCGGTGGCGGCAGTGCGCGCTGCATGCTCGCCGAAGTGCACCTGCCCGTTCGCAACTGAAACCGACGCCAAGAAGAAGGAAGCCATCATGACCCGCTATATCGACGTGACCGACCTCAGCCACCTGGTTGCCCGCAAGGGCCTGACCACCTGCCTGGAACAAATGGCCGAGTACATCCGCCAGGACTACCTGCGCTGGCACGACTTCGAAAAGTGCGCGCGAGTGGCCAACCATTCGCCGGACGGTGTGATCGAGCTGATGCCGGCCTCCGACGCCAACCTGTATGCATTCAAGTACGTCAACGGCCACCCGAAGAACACCCGCAACGGCATGCTCACCGTCATGGCCTTCGGCGCCCTGGGCGACGTGGATACCGGCAAGCCGCTGCTGCTCAGCGAGATGACCCTGACCACGGCGCTGCGCACCGCTGCCACCTCGGCCCTGGCCGCACGCTACCTGGCCCGTCCGCAAAGCCACAGCATGGCGCTGATCGGCAATGGCTCGCAGAGCGAATTCCAGGCCATCGCCTTCCACGCCCTGCTCGGCATCGAGGAAATCCGCCTGTACGACCTCGACCCGCAAGCCACCGCCAAGCTGGCCGCCAACCTTGCCGGCTACCCGGGCATCCGCCTGGTCCTGGCCAAATCGGTGGCCGAGGCGGTACGCGGCGCCGATATCGTCACCACCGTCACTGCCGACAAGGCCTACGCCACCATCCTCACCCCGGAAATGATCGAGCCCGGCATGCACCTCAATGCGGTCGGCGGTGATTGCCCGGGCAAGACCGAGCTGCACCGCGACATCGTCGAACGCTCCCGGGTGATCGTCGAGTACGAGCCGCAAAGCCGCATCGAAGGCGAGATCCAGCAGATGCCGGCCGATTCGCCGGTGACCGAGTTCTGGCAAGTGGTCAACGGGCAGGTCAAGGGCCGCGAATCGGCAGGCCAGGTGACCCTGTTCGACTCCGTCGGCTTCGCCATCGAGGACTACTCGGCACTGCGCTATGTGCTGGATATGTCCAGGGCCTTGGACATCGGTAGCGAGATCGAACTGGTACCGGACCTGGACAACCCGAAAGACCTCTACGCCCTGCTTCAGCCGGCAGTCAGCGACGCGCAGAAGAAACGCGCCTGAACCCAGCGGATCCGCCGTGGCAGCACCACGGCGGATCGGAAAACGCTGCGGCAAAGCCTAAACAGGAGGCGCCTCGACAGGATCGGCTGCCGCGCGCGCCGCTAACAGCATATTCCGGCAGTCGGCGCCCGCCTTTACGACACAAAAAATCCGCTGCCATCACGCATCCTGAGCCCCTGACCAAAGAGTCACCGCACGACCGCGCGGCTCAAAACGACGAAGATTTTCCACCGCCCTACATCAACAACAAAACACAGGGAACCCCACACATGACCTCACTGCGCAAACCCCTCGGCGCGCTCCTCCTGACCCTCTGCGCCGGCGCGGCCCAGGCCCAGGAATGGAAGGAAATCCGCTTCGGCGTCTTCCCCGAATATCCACCCTTCGAGTCCGTCGCCGCCGACGGCAGCCTGCAAGGTTTCGACATCGAACTGGGCGATGCCATCTGCGCCAAGCTGGAAGTCAAGTGCACCTGGGTGCACAACGAGTTCGACGGCATGATCCCCGCCCTGCGCGCGCGCAAGTTCGACGCCATCATGTCGTCCATGGCCGTGACCCCGGCGCGGCAGAAACAGATTGATTTCAGCGACCGCCTGTTCCTCAGCCCGACCTCGGTGATCGTGCGCAAGGGTGTCGACTTCGGCGACACACCCGAGTCGCTCAAGGGCAAGTCGGTGGGCGTATTGCAGGGCTCGCTGCAGGAAGCCTACGCCCGCGCCAAACTGGCGCCGCTGGGCGTGCAGGTCAAGGCGTACCAGGCCCAGGACCAGAACTACGCCGACCTGGTCAATGGCCGCCTCGACGCCACCGTCACCGACAAGCTGGAAGCCCAGCTCAACTTCCTGAGCAAGCCCGAAGGCGCCGGCTTCCAGAGCGGCCCGGCGATCAAGGACCCGACCCTGCCGCTGGACATCGCCATGGGCGTGCGCAAGAACGATACCGAGCTTAGGGAGCTGCTGAACAAAGGCATCGCTGCCGTGCTCGCCGATGGCACCTTCGCCAGGATCCAGCGCAAGTATGT
>NZ_JAOECN010000055.1:0-24124 GCF_029836855.1 Pseudomonas sp. GD04058 | reverse complement strand
ATGGCCTCAAGGGCACCGCCGAAGTGAGTTTGTTACCGGGCTACCGGAATGCACGATTCCGGGGCGCACACTGAGCCATTAGGTAGCACTATTCCCCGACCCAAATTTCCCTCGATCTTGCCATCCCCATCCAAATCAACCCCTTACCCCTCTTCCGAACAACCTGGCACATATCCTGCTTTTTCGTATCCATGGATAATTGGATACAAAAATACAAAGGTGAGCCCATGCAATTCGCCCCCGCCTACGTTGACCGTCAGCCGCAGACCGCCGAGGAAGAGGCCTACAACTTCCTGCTTGAAGCCATCTGCTGCGGCCGCTACCGCAAGGGTGACCGCCTGATCGCCGAAGACATCGCCAGCGAGATCGGCATGAGCCGCATGCCGGTGCGCGAGGCCTTCCGCCGCCTCGACGCCCAGGGCCTGGTGACCCTGCGCCCCAACCGCGGCGCGGTGGTCAGCGGCCTGGATATCGAGGAACTGCACGAAGTCTTCGAAATGCGCAGCGCCCTTGAAGGCCTGGCCGTGCGCGTGGCCGTGGCCCATATCGGCGAACGCCAGCTGGCGGCCCTGGAGCGCATGCTCGACGAGATGGACGACTACCGCGACGAGAGCGCCCAGTGGGTGCGCCGGCACCGCGCCTTCCACGAGTACCTGTGCAGCTTCAGTGGCCGGCCGCGCCTGATGAAACAGATTTCCGCGCTGTACTCGCTGGTCGAGGCGCCCATGCGCCTGTGGCTGCAGCACGGCGAAAAGCCCCTCAGCGCCCGCGAGGAGCACGCGGTGATCCTCGATGCCATTCGCGCCGGCGATGCCGACAAGGCCGAAGCCGTGGTCCGCGAGCATATCGAGGGCACCGTTCCGGCGCTGATCCAGTTCCTGCAATCGGAAAAATAGAGGCGGGCCCGAACCCGTCCGTGTGTTGACTTTGAATCCTGCCGTTTTCCAACGAAGTGGAGTGTCTGGTCATGCATCTACGCCGCGCCTTGCTGGTGGCTGTTTCCCTCGGTCTGAGCACGCAATGGGCCGCCGCCGCGCCCCAGGTGCCGGAGCGCCTGAAGACGGTCGAAAAACTCACCTATTGCTCGGGGATGGATTCGCCGCCCCTGGTCTCCTTCGACGCCGCGCAAAAGCCCCGCGGGCTGACCGTCGACCTCGGCCTGGAAATCGCCAAGCGCCTCGGCAACAAGGACGTGCAATGGCGGGTGATTCCGTTCTCCGGCCTGGTCCCGGCATTGCTTGCCGGGCAGTGCGACTTGATCGTCGACCAACTGTTCGACAAGCCCGAACGGCGCCAGGTGATCGATATCGTCAATTACATGTATTCCAGCCAGGCGGTGGTGGTGCCCAAGGGCAATCCCAAGGCGCTGAAAACCCTCGACGACCTCTCCGGGCACAAGGTCGCCGTGCTCAACGGCTCCACCATCAAGACCCTGCTCGACGCCCATAACGACACCCTGGCCAAGGCCGGCAAGGCGCCGATGAAAGTGGTGGTCTACAACACCGACACCGACGCCTTCCAGGCCCTGCGCATCAGCCAGGTCGACGCCTACGGCACCACGGTGGAAACCGCCGGCTACTACGCCGCCATGGCCCCGGACCTGTTCGAAGAGGGCGTACCTGCGTTCAGCCGCATCCTCACCGGCCTGGGCATGCGCAAGGACGACCCGCAACTCACCGCAGCGGTGCAGCAGATCATCGACGACATGCGCGCCGACGGCAGCTACGCGAAATTGCTGGGCGCCTGGCACGTCAGCAGCGACACACTCGACTGAGGAACAGCGGGCATGAACTTCAATTGGGATGTGTTCTGGCAATACCTGCTGCAGCCCAGTGGGGTATACCTCACCGGGCTGTGGCTGACCTGCCTGATCGCCGTGCTGGCCATGGCCCTGGGCTGTGCCCTGGGGCTGGCCGCAGCGCTGATGCGCCTGTCGAGCAACCCGCTGCTGCAATGGCCGGTGCGCTTCTATGTGTGGCTGATGCGCGGCACGCCGCTGCTGGTGCAGATCGTCTTTCTCTACACCGCGCTGGCGGCGGGCGGGATCTTCCGCTTCGAGGACATCGAGCTGTTCGGCCTGGTCGTGCCCGGCAATATCCAGGCGGCGATCATCGCCCTGGGCCTCAACGAAGGCGCCTACATGGCCGAGATCATCCGCGCCGGCATCGGCGCCGTGGACAAGGGGCAATATGAAGCCGGGCGTTCCCTGGGCATGACCTTCGGCAAGCTGATGCGCCGCATCGTGCTGCCCCTGGCCTTTCGCGTGATCGTTCCGCCGATCGGCAACGAATTCAACGTGATGCTCAAGAACACCACCCTGGTCAGCGTGATCGGCGTGCAGGAGCTGCTGCTCAGCACGCAGATGGTCACCTCGGCGACCTTCCGCGTGTTCGAGCTGTACCTGGTGGTCGCCATCTACTTCCTGCTGCTCACCACCCTGTGGGGCTTCTTCCAGCGCTGGCTGGAAAACCGCTTCGGCCAGTCCGACCGGCCCAGCGCGCCGCCCCCGGCCGCCAGCCGCATGTTCGGCCGCGGCACCCTGAAACTGCTGAGAGGACGCTGAGGCATGGCGCAGATAAGCGAAGAATTGGTGATCGAGGCGCTGGACATCCATAAGTCCTTCGGTGCCTTGCAGATCCTCAAGGGCGTATCCCTGCAAGTGAAGCGCGGCGAAGTGGTGGTGCTGATCGGCGCTTCGGGTTCGGGCAAGACCACCTTCATCCGCTGCATCAACCTGCTGGAAGACATCCAGGGCGGGCGCATCCGCGTCAACGGCCACGCCATGGGCTACCGCGAGCGCCCGGATGGCAGCCTGGTACGCGACTCCGAACGCAATATCGCCCGCCAGCGCCGGGACATCGGCATGGTCTTCCAGCGCTTCAACCTGTTCCCGCACATGACCGCGCTGGAAAACATCATCGAAGCGCCGGTGCAGGTGCTCGGTGTGTCCAAGGCCGAAGCGCTGGAACAGGCGAAGAAACTCCTCGCCCGGGTCGGCCTGGCGGACAAGGGCGGGCACTACCCGTCGATGCTTTCCGGCGGCCAGCAACAACGGGTCGCCATCGCCCGCGCCCTGGCCATGAAGCCGCAAGCCATGCTCTTCGACGAACCCACCAGCGCCCTCGACCCGGAAATCGTTGGTGAGGTGCTGCAGGTCATGAAGGAACTGGCCGAGGAGGGCATGACCATGGTGGTGGTCACCCATGAAATGGGCTTCGCCAAGGAGGTTGCCGACCGCGTGGTGGTGCTCGACCAGGGCGAACTGATCGAACAGGGCCCGCCGGAACAGATCTTCAACCACCCGAGCCACCCGCGTACCCGGGCCTTTCTCAGCCGTGTGCTCTGAGTCTGTGGCCCACCCGTTCCTGACTATGAAGAGAGCCAAGCCATGTTGAAACTGTCTGCCCACGAATATCCCTATCCATCCCAGCGCCAGAGCGTATTCGCCCGGCGTGGGATGGTCGCCGCCTCCCAGCCGCTGGCCGCGCAGGCCGGGATCGAGATCATGCAAAAGGGCGGCAACGCCATCGATGCCGCCATTGCCACGGCGGCGGCGCTGACGGTGGTGGAGCCCACCGGGTGCGGCATTGGCGGGGATGCGTTCGCGCTGGTATGGGTCAAGGGGCAATTGCATGGGCTCAATGGCAACGGGCAGGCGCCGGCAGCGTTGTCGGTGGAGGCGGTCAAGTCAGCCGGGCATTCGGCAATGCCGTTGTATGGCTGGACGCCAGTGACGGTACCCGGCTGTCCCTCGGCCTGGACCGTACTGTCGGAACGCTTCGGACGGCTGCCCTTCGCCGACCTGCTGCAACCGGCGATCAGCCTGGCGCGAGAGGGCTTTCCGGTCTCGCCGGTGGTTGCGCATCAGTGGGCGATTGCCTTGAAGGAATTCTCGCCGCATCGGGATTGGGTGTTGCAGGCCTGGTTCGATACATTCCTGATTGACGGGCGGGCGCCCAGGGCGGGGGAGATGTTCACCAACCCGACGCAGGCCGAGACCTTGGAAGATCTGGCCGCGACCCGGTGCGAGAGTTTCTACCGAGGCGCTATTGCCGAGCGGCTGGATGCGCATTCACGGGCTACTGGCGGGTATCTACGGGCCAGTGATCTGGAAGGGTATCGGGCGCAATGGGTCGATCCGATCTCGATCAACTACCGCGGGGTGGACGTCTGGGAAATCCCGCCAAGCGGGCAAGGGCTGGTGGCCTTGATGGCACTGAAGATCCTGGAAGGCTTCGACTTCGACCACCGCGACAGCCAACTGACCTGGCACCGCCAACTGGAAGCGATGAAGCTGGCCTACAGCGACGGGCTGCACTACATCACCGACCCCCAGCATATGCGGGTGGCGGTAGCGGACTTGCTCAGTGACCAATACGCGGCGCGGCGCCGGGCGCAGATCGGCGAACAGGCGCAACCGCCGCTGCATGGCGACCCGCTGGCCAGCGGCACGGTGTACCTGGCCACGGCGGACGGCGAAGGAAACATGGTCTCGTTCATCCAGAGCAACTACCACGGCTTCGGCTCGGGGGTAGTGCTGCCGCACAGCGGCATCGCGCTGCAGAACCGGGGGCAGGAGTTCAGCCTGGATCCGTCGCATGCCAACGGTCTTCTTCCGGGGAAGAAAACCTTCCACACGATCATCCCGGGGTTCCTGACCAAGAACGGGGAAGCGCTCGGACCGTTTGGCGTGATGGGGGGGTATATGCAACCCCAGGGGCATGTGCAGATGGTGATGAATATGGTGGATTTCGGGCTGAATCCCCAGGCTGCGCTGGATGCGCCGAGGTGGCAGTGGTTGGGGGGGATGAAGGTTGGGGTGGAGCAGGGGGCTTCTCGGGATTTGATCAACTCGCTGATCAGACGGGGGCATGAGGTGGTGGTGGTTAGTGATTCTACGGAGTATGGGCGGGGGCAGATTATTTTGCGGGATGGGGGGAGTGGGGTGTTGTGGGGTGGGGCGGAGCCAAGGGCGGATTCGGTGGTGGGGGGGTGGTGAGGGTGCAACGCTTCCTCCCAAAACTGCGCTCACAGGAGTAGCTGTGGAGGTTGCATGAACCTATAGCTACTCCTGTGGAAGCGTTTAGCTCAAATCCTGAGGCTTGAAATGCGCCACCATCGAGCCCACGGAGCGGGGGTGGCTGACCAGTCCTTGGGGGGGGCCGTCAGAATAGAAAAGTTCGGAAAGCATAGTGATCAGTGAGCCAAGCAGGAAATAACCAAATAGAACCTGAGTGATGACGAGCAGTTGCGCGATCCAGTGATTCTGCGCACTCATATCTCCGAATCCCAAGGTCGTCATTGTAACGACCGAAAAATATAAGCTGTCCATCAGGCTGTGTGGCTCCATGCCTTTGATTAGATTGGGAAAAAGCATGTAGACATATGCAAAGGCCAGCGTTGATAACACGAAGGACGCCAGCACGCGACTGGGCGAAAATCCATAGTTTGATAGAGACCAAAAGAACTTTGTCAGCGTTCTTAGTAGTCGGTTTTTGCCCTCATACCAATCGCTCCAGTTATGGCGTCGGTTGCAGTAGCGTAATGTGTGACGAAGCCCTTGAGAATAGTTTGCGGACTCGAAACTGATAGTGCGGAAGTCGGTCTCTGTAGAAACGTTGTAATTTTCGAAAATGGTGGAACTGTTAAAGTGTGCTTGAGTTAGCTTTGCCCCGCATAGGCTGCTGTTTTTGAGAAATCCAGTAGGTAGTGGTGGGCTCCCGTCAAATCGTGTACCCCTGAGGTTGGCACGATACAAAATTGTCTCGTGCATGTTTACTGTTTGAATTATTGCGTCTTCAAGTGTGGATTGCTGCAGGTTGGCATGATTGAAGTCAGTCATCAGGATTTTTGCTCCATGAAATGAAACTTTAATCAATTCTGCACTTGTGAAGGACGATAGCTCAACTGTGGAGTGGGTGAAGTTCGCGCCATACATTCTGGCGTTTCTGAAGTTTGCCCCTTGAATGGAAGCTCCTTCGAAGTTGGCGTTGTGCAAGTCCATATAGTCCCCGTTGGGCGTATAGAAGCTTGCACCGATCAGCGTCCATGAAGAAAAGTCTCCGTTGCGGAGCCTGACGATGCTATTGGTGGTCTCAACAAATTCGTTCCAGCGTGTGAAGTCATTTTTCTCGGCGCAGCTCTTCAGTAGGCTGTAATGTTCTGGATTGGTTTCTATGGGCATGTATCACGCGTGCTCGGGGCTTAGGTTCGTTGATGTGAAATTTGATCATTCAAGTGTTCGAGGATGTAGGGCCCAGTCATCTCTGGTCATCTGCCATATTTCCTTAAGCGTCGAGCCAGATACAAATTGTCCTTCCTGGATCGCCACCAGTCGCATGCCTTCATGAAGCGAAACACGTCGTGAAGCATCATTCTCCACAGCCTTTGGCACCTGCATCACCGGTCTGCCCAAAGTTTCAAACCAATAAGCATTGATCACCTCACAAGCCTCCCGCATATACCCCTGACCCTGCCATCGCGGCGATAGCCAGAAGCCCCGGTTGTTTCCAGGCTCGTCGTAGAGGGAGATGCTGCCGATCTTCTGTTGCGGATCCGAAGCAAGGCAGATCATCCAGTGCCATTCACGCCCGGCGGCAATCGCGGGGAGGGCGATATCGCGCACATAGGTCAGCGCGCCATCGTCGGGGTAGGGCCAAGGCACGCGGCTGTCGAGGTAGCGGACGACCTCCCAGTGCGGGAACAGCTCTTGGATAGCTGGTGCGTCGCTCAGTTGGAGTGGGGTGAGCAGCAGGCGGGCTGTCTTAAGCACGGGAGTGCTTTCCATGACGCAGTTCCTTTGCGAGGGCATGACTGAAGCAGGCCGTAGTGTCGCAGTGCGGGAACCATGATGTCGAGAGGCCATATGCTTGTTAGTTTCGCCTCGGCGAAATTCATTCTTTCACCGGATCAGCAGCGACCAACCTGTATCTCTCCAGTAGGTACGGCGGGGAAGGAGGGTGGCAACTGCACGCGGGTTGACGGACCGGTCCACAGAGAAACCCCGGCGCGCCTTAAGGCGCCCTCACGCGCAGTTGCCATCGAGCATGGACTTGTAGGGCCGCATGGGCGGCCCGTCGAGCGATGAATCTCTTAGCTTTCGACTTGCGGACCGGCCACTCCTTGGCGCAACGCCTCGGTCAGTGCCTGGCAGATTTCCAGCGATTGCCAGGTAGCCCATGCCTTGTCCGCCAATGGGCGGGAGAGCATTTCGCAGAGTTGGGCGTTGGATTCGAAAGCGGAGGTGATTGCAGCCGAGAGGTGGGCCAGGGCGTCTTCTATGTCAGCATCCGGGCATACGGCGAATATATGGGGATGGGCGCCGGCGCAGGTGCCGAAGTGGATGCTGGCGGTTTTGCGGCGAGGTGGGGCGGGTGGGTCTGGAACGATCTTTTTCATTGCGTAGTGTTCCTGAAGAGAAAGGGAACCGACACGCAATCGCTACCAAACGATTGGGTGGCGACCGTACGCAGGTTGGTAGACCGGACTTCAGGCTCCCCGGCGCGCCCGAAGGCGCCCAGCGTACAGCCGCCATAACAAAACCAGCCGGGTTGGGCCGACTGGGTTGATGGGACGTGCACGCCTGAAGTCAGAAGTCAGGCTACCAAACCTGAGCCGCCAAACAGCAGCGACCGGCGAAGACTAGGTAACCATTTCCAGATGTGCAACGGCTGAAGAGGCGGAAAAGTATGCTTGGGAAATTGCCTACATGAAAGCCGGAAGCGGGAGAGGTTTTGTAGGAAAGAATGGCAGTTTTAGCTGGATATTTGAGATAGGGCTGTGGGGTGTGTCTTCACGGATGGATGGAATCGGTCATGGATATTCAGCGGGGTGGCAGCTCGGCAGGCAATCCGAGCGAGGCGGAGCTGTTGCAGGCGGATGCTGATGGTTCTGTAGTGATTGTTGTGGTGGATTCACTGGCGCAATCGCTGGCAAGCCAGCTCCCACAGGTGGCGTGTCGTGCTTGGGATCGGTGGCTGGCAGAGGTCGCGGAACTGTTGGGGAATATGAGGTTGCAGGTGGGCTTAGACACAGGGGGGGGCTTCGCGGGCAAGCCTCGCTCCTACCTTGATTTGCAGTGTGCTTATTTGAGGGTGAAGAGCTGGGAGATCAGTTGCAGGGCTTGCTGACCCTTGGCTTCGTACAGCTCGTGGAGAGGGCTCTGGTCTGTGAGCTTGTGCAGTCGGAAATGGTTGTAGAACGCCTGACCCAGCCGCTGCTGATCGAAGCTGTCCGAATGCCAGAGGCGCAGGAATTCCTCGTAGGCTGCTTGTTCGATTTCCATCAGTTCGGCTTTCTTCCCAGAATGATATTTCGGCAATCCAGTGTCAGTTCGTCCAGATGCGGCGCCAGTGCCTTCGCGCCGAGCAAGTCTAGAGCGTGGGCTGCAGCGTCCCGCAATGGCTGCCATTCCTCATGGATGAACATGTGCTGGTTTCCACAGTGAAAGGCGGCTTCGGACAGGTCGTTGCTTAGCTGCCAGACCTTTTCCAGCGCCGCTCGCACGTCCATCGGCAGGGCCTTGCCTGCGACCTCCAGCACCTCGTTGACCGGCAACATCTTCTCCGACCAGGTCTCACAGGCCGGGCAGGAGGGAATCGAGTAGCGTTGCACCTCTGCCGTGGCTGCCAGGAAGTCGAGCGCCGGGATGGCCAGGCACACGGCAAGTATCCGCTTGTATTCGTCTTGCCCGTACCATTCCCAGAGTCTGTCGGGGAAGTTCATGTCCACTCCGTTTGTGATGAGGCACTTCAATTGGAGCGGATTATCCGGGGCTTGTGATGTTCTGGCGAGGGGCTGGTTTCAACTGTGTTGCTGAGGGCCTCATCGCTGGCAAGCCAGCTCCCACAGGGTCCTGCCGATGGTCGGCGGCAACGTAGCGCTGTCGAGCATTCTTGGCACCGGGCTGTTCGATCTGCCCAGCCTTGCTGCAGCGCCCGGCTGGATGAAACGGATGGACGCGCACGACACACCGGCTGCCGAGTCGGACACCTATGGCGTGGTGTCGTGGGTGTATCGCGAGCGCGCCCCGTTCCATCCGCAACGCTTGCTCGCGTTTCTTGCCCGTCCCTGGCGCAACGGTCGGTTGCTGCGCAGCAAAGGCTATTTCTGGCTCGCCAGCCGCCACCGCGAAACCGCGTTGCTGGTGCACAGCGGCAAGCAATTCCAGTGGGATTACGTGGGGCATTGGTGGCGCTTCATCGACCCGTCGCAATGGCCGCAAGACCATTATCGCCTGCAGGGCATCACGGCCAAGTGGGACAGCATCGTCGGCGATTGCCGTCAGGAACTGGTGTTCATCGGCCAGGACCTGGACACCCAGGCGCTGCAACGCGAGCTCGACCACTGTCTGCTGAGCCCGGACGAAATCGCCAGCGGCCCGTCGGCCTGGCCAGCGTTGCCGGGGGCGGCCGACTTCGACAGCCAGGCCGTGTCGGTCCGGCAGGCGCAGGCCACCCAGCAAGTGGCGCAGATGATCGACAGCTGACCAGGCAGGACAGGGCATAGCGCAGGCGGGCGAGGGCTGAAGAGGTCGAGCGACTTTCTGCCGACCTTTACGCCAAGCTGCCCTGGTACCAGAATCTCCCTCCCAGCCAATAGAAATCCCATTGCCATGCCCCCAGGCTTTCCCGCCTTGCCGTCACTCAACGCCCTGCGCATGTTCGAAGTGGTGGCGCGGCATCTGAATTTCCGCCTTGCCGCCGAGGAACTGGGCCTGACCCAGGCCGCCGTGGCCCAGCAGATCCGTGGCCTGGAGGCGAGCCTCGGGGTTCGCCTGTTCGAGCGCCTGCCCAGGGGCCTTGGCCTGACCGACGCCGGTCGCGGCTACAGCGTCAGCATCCGCAGCGCCCTGGCGATGATCGACGAGGCGACCCGCCTGCTGCGTCCGCAGTCCGAACAATTGACCATCAGCGTGACCCCGTCGTTTGCCTCCCGCTGGTTGATGCCGCGCTTGGGCGATTTCGCCGAGCGCTATCCTCAGATCGACCTGCGCCTGCTGGCCACCGATCGCCTGTCGCATTTCCACACCGAGGGCGTCGATATTGCCGTGCGCTACGGACAGCCGCCCTTCGGTGGCGGCCTGAACACCGAGTTGCTGATGGAGCAACGGGTAGTGGCCGTGGCGAGTCCAGCGTTACTGGCGCAGAAGGGCACCCCGCAGACCTTCGAGGCGCTGCAGGGCTTTGTCGCACTGCATGACGCCCATCATTACTGGCCGCTGTTCGTCGCCGCGCTGTTCCCCGGCCATCCTTCGCCGAGCGCCAGAAACCTGCGCTTCAACCAGACGTCCCTGGCCATCGAGGCGGCCATCGGCGGGCAGGGCATCGCGCTGGCCAGCCATGCCTTCGTCAAGGAGGATATCGCCGCCGGCCGCCTGGCCCAGGTGTTCACCCAGGAGCTGCGCCTGGACAAGGCGTTCTACCTGGTCTGGCCGCGCAAGGCCCGGCAGTCGCCGCTGTTGCAGGTGGTCAAGGAGTGGCTGAAGGAACAGGCAGCCGATAGCTGAGCTACTGGCTTGGCATGCTCTTCCTGTCTCCCTGGTCCTCGCATCGGCTGCTAGGGTGTAGGGACTCGAAACATCAAGAGTCCGAACCCCAGGAGGCAATATGGCAGTCGAAAAAACCGCGATCATCACCGCCGCCGGCAGCGGCATGGGCGCAGCCACGGCGCGGCGGCTGGCTGCCGACGGGTACAAGGTCGGGATCCTCTCGTCGTCCGGCAAGGGCGAGGCGCTGGCCCGGGAACTGGGCGGTGTCGGGGTGACCGGCAGCAACCAGTCGGTGGCAGACCTGCAACGCCTGGTGGATGCAGTGATGGAGAAATGGGGCCGGATCGATGTGCTGGTCAACAGCGCCGGCCATGGCCCGCGGGCTCCGATCCTCGAGATCAGCGACGAAGACTGGCACAAGGGCATGGACACCTACCTGCTCAACGTGATCCGCCCGACCCGGCTGGTAGCGCCGATCATGCAACGCCAGCAGGGTGGGGTGGTGATCAATATCTCCACGGCCTGGGCGTTCGAACCGGTGGACCTGTTCCCGACCTCGGCGGTGTTTCGCGCCGGGCTCGCGGCCTTTACCAAGATCTTTGCCGATACCTATGCCGGCGATAACCTGCGCATGAACAACGTATTGCCCGGATGGATCGACAGCCTGCCGGCCACCGACCAGCGCCGCGACAGCGTGCCGCTAAAGCGTTACGGGACCAGCGAGGAGATCGCGGCGACCATTGCCTTCCTGGCCAGCGACGGCGCCGCTTACATCACCGGGCAGAATCTCAAGGTGGATGGTGGGGTGACCCGCAGTATCTGAGGGTGTTGCTGTTGGCCCTATCGCTGGCAAGCCAGCTCCCACTGGTTTGGCGACGCACGCGGTCCTTGTGGGAGCTGGCTTGCCAGCGATGAGGCCCCGCAGCCCGGTCATGATCAAGCGCTTTTGTGCCCGGGCGGCTAATCAAGTAGTTTGTTCCGGCGCTGAGGAGCCTTGCATATGCTGACCATTGCCGAACACCAGATGGCCTCGTTGCGTGCCGCCCTGGCCGAGGACTTTGCGCTGCGCCTGGAGCGGCATTTGCGCGACTGCGGCCACACCGGACCCGTGCGTGACGCGATCGCCTGCTCACGTAGCCTGGCCGCCGATTTCGGGCTGCAAGCCGAACGCGATGTGGCGCGGCTTGCGGAGTTGCTGCTGCAATACGCCGCCGGGGTTTCAGGCGACGTCTGTCTGCCTCCCCAGGCGCTGAGCATCCTCAGCCGGCATGGCGCCGACCCTGGTGCCAGGCTGGAGAGCCTGTCCCGCTGGATCGGGGAGGGCAGGGCATGACGCAATTCAGCGAGCACCCCTACGACCAGACTGTCATGCCCTGTACAAATAGCATTGAGACTGAAACGCCGCTGCACTGGATCGAGATCGAGTTGCTCGGCGAGGACGACGCGCCGATTCCCTGGGAGGAATACCTGATCGAGCTGCCCTCGGGGCGTCGCCTGCGCGGGTATCTGGATGAACAAGGCATCGGTCGCGCGGAACGCCTGACGGAGTCTGGAACCTGCCGTGTATGTTTTCCTCGCCTCGACCAGGATGCCTGGAGCGAGTTGTCCACCTCAGGTTAACCCTTTGGGGTAGGTCTTCTTCTTCGGATAGGCCTTTTTCCACCATGCCTTTACCGCGGCTTTGTCGAGAAACGCGGGTTTGTGCTTGGAGCCCTGGGCCTTCGCCAGGGCCGCGTAAGCTTTTTCCAGTTCCCGATCGGTATTTTTCGCCTGCTTGTCCACATAAGCCCAGTATCCCTTGGCATTGGTGCCGGCCCAGGCAGGGATATAGGACTTCTCCACGATATCCTCCGGCGTTGCGTGGTACGCCAGCAGGCGGCGCACTTCCTCGGCGAAGAGCAGCTCCGTTTCCTCATCGGGCTTGCTGGAATTCTTCAGAACGGTTGCGGACAGGATGTCCCCCTCAGGCACGGACAGGCCGAAACGGGAACGCAGCAGCGCGAGGCGTACGCCGAATCGCTGCAAGGCGCAAAAGTAGCCGCAATCGGCCGGAGTCAGTTTTTGGGTGGAGGGGTCCGGGTCGGAGGTATCCAGTGTGTTGTCGCTGTCATCGGACTGGTCCTCGTCGTCTTCCGTGTCAGGCTGCAAGGGCTGGATGGCGAGGCGGTAGTAACGTGCCAGCCATGGCTCGGAGGGGGCGCCCTGGGTGGTGAGGATATTGTGCGGAGTCGGACGCGCCAGCGGCAGTTCCACTCTCCAGGCCAACAGGGCATCCAGGGTCGCGGAGGCAAACTGGCCGGCCCTGGACACGGCATGGCCCAGCGCTGTCATTGCCGCGTCCAGTTCGTCCGGTGCATCGGACACCTGATCGACTGGATCCTTGGCGAAGCACTGGTTCAGCATCGCCTCTAGCTCGTGTTGAGTCAGCCCGTTGTTTTTCAGGAACAAAAACAGGGCACGGATCTTCATCAGGTGCTCGGCCCGGGCGCGGATCAGCTCGGTGCGGTTCAATCCGAGGTGGATGATGCAATAGACTGCACGGCTGGTCTGGCCGTCGGTCGCGAGCAATTGGTCTACGGGCGAGAGAACCAGGCTTTTCTGGCAACTCTCGACGTACTGGCGGGCGGCGAGAGCGTGCTGGTCCGATAACTTGAGACTCGAGGCCAGCACATTGGTCAGTATGACGAAGTGCTGCGAGTTCGGATCAACCTCGAACAACCAGGCAAGTACGAAGTATCTGGCCATGGCCTGTGGGCCGCGCTCGATGATGCCCTGGCCGGCCTGGGCATAATTCTGATAAGGCTGATCACGGACTGGATTGTCCCAGGTGAATTCGCCTTTGCGCTGCTCGGCGTAGGTCGCGCGCAGCGAAAGATCCTGCAGTAAATAGCGCGGGTCCTGCTTGTTCACGGCTACGCATACTTCCCGAGCGGCATTCCACAGGATGCTGCAGATTGCCTGGGCAGTGTCCTGCTGGGACTGCAATTGCGATTTGCTCAATTGGGCCAGTACCGGTACCGGCCGTGGTACCAGCGGATCGTTCTCGCCCTTGCGTCGTATGTATTCATCCCAGAGCTTGCTGGGTACCGCCTTGGCGGTGTAAGGGTCGAAACGCAGGACAAGGCGTGGATCCTCCGCGCCCGGGTCGACGAAGGCCGGCTGTTCCCGAGCCGGTTTGCCGTAGGTCGCCCGGGGTGATCCGGGCATCAGGTCGAACTTGTTCTTCTTGTACACCTCGTTGCAGATGCGGCACGCCGCGTAATAGTTGCCGGCGTTGTAGGCCAGCCAGAAATAGCCCGAGCGGACAATCCCGCGTGCGCCAAGCATGGCTGACTCCACGCCGCCGGTGGCAGGATCGTAGCCGGCCTTGGGGCGGAAGTGTTCGACGTCGGCCTGGCTGGTGGCAGCCATCTTGGCCTCGCAATACGCGCACTTTCCATGCTGCATTTCCACCAGCTTTTTGTTGATCTTGCTCCACAGCCCCTTGAATCTCGCACTCTCGAAGCCGGGAAGGTAAAGCGGGATGTCGGTATCGCTGTCCTTGACCGTGACGGTATTGCCGTCCTCCCATTCCTCGATCAAGGCATTCGTGGCTTTAGCGAAGCCCAAGGGTTTGATGTAGTCGTCCAGTCCAGCTGTACTGATCCGAATCATGATGGCCTTTTGAGCGCAGTTTGAGATTGATGCAGAATAGAGCAACCCGCCCCCGGATAGTCAAAGACCTCCCATGTGGATCACCATCGGCCTCAAGGACACCGCTGAAAGCCTGGGATTCGCCCATGGCCTGATATGGGAAACCGTCTGGGCGGCTCCCGAAAACGCCGATTTGCGCAACAGCAAGCGTGAAGGACTGGTGCTCCACCCGGGCGACCGCCTGTTCATTCCCGAGCGCCGCCAGCAGTGGAAGCCCGCCCCGCTGGATCAGCGCAGCACCTTTCGCCGCCGTGGCGTGCCATCGAAGATTCGTTTGAAACTGGAACTCAACGACCTTCCCGAACAGGGTGTGCCCTACGTCCTGGAAATCGACCAGCAACGCATCGAGTCCTGGGTCCCTGCCAATGGCATCATCGAGCACTGGGTACGCCCGGACCAGGATGACGCAGTGCTCTGGGTCGGCCAGGGCGCGACGCGCCGCCGGTTGTTGCTCAAGCTCCGCGAGTTGCGCCCGCTGGACACCCTGGAAGGCGTGCAGAACCGGCTTGCCAACCTGGGTTATCCGGTTAGCGGGAGTGGCGAGCTGGATGAGCCGACTCGCGACATGTTGCGCCTGTTCCAGCAGCGCAACGAACTGCCGGTGACCGGGGAGGTCGACGAAGCGACCCTGGCGCGGCTGAAGGCGCGGCACGGGCCTTGATTTGTTAATCTCCAGGCCGCCGAACCATCCGTGTTGGAAGATCATTCGTGGCAAGAAAATCCAGAAGAGAACTGGCCCTCACCGAACAAGGCGCGATCCCGGTCACAGTGATCGACGTGGCCCGGGTCGCGGGCGTGTCGCCAATCACTGTTTCGCGAGCCCTGCACCGCCCCGAACGGGTCAGCGAAGCCACCCGCGAACGGGTGCTGGAAGTGGTCCGCGAGATGGGCTACGTGCCGAATCTGCTGGCCGGCAGCCTGGCCAGCAGCAAGAGCCGCCTGGTGGCGATCCTCCTGCCAACCCTGGCCAATTCGATCTTCGCCACCCTGGTCCAGTCCGTCATGGAGCGCCTGACCGAGGCGGGCTATCACTCGTTGCTCGGCCCGACCGGCTATTCACCGGAAAAGGAAGAGGCGCTGCTGGAGGCGATCCTTGGGCGTCGTCCGGATGCCATCGTACTGACCGGTACCCTGCACACCGACGGCAGCCGGGCGCGCCTGGCTTCGGCGGGGATCCCGGTGGTCGAGGCCTGGGATCTTGGCGAGCACGCCCTGGATATGCAGGTCGGTTTTTCTCATGAAGAGGTAGGACAACTGGTTGCCGAGCATTTCCATGGCAAGGGCTACCAGCGTTTCTCCGTGATCACGGTGGATGACCCCCGTGGCATCCGCCGCTGCGAAGGGCTGACCCGGCGTCTGGCGCAGCTCGGCATCGAGGATGTGCCGGTCGAAGTACTGCCGCTGCCCTCCACCTGGTCGGTCGGCAGGGAAGGGCTGCGTCGCCTGCTGCAGCGCGACCCACGCCCGCAACTGGTGTTCTGCAGCTCCGACAGCGTGGCCCTCGGCGCCCTTGCAGAGGCCACCGCACAAGGGCTGCGCGTTCCCGAAGAGATCGCCGTGCTCGGCTTCGGCGACACCGTCGACAGCCAGTATGCGCACCCGGCGTTGTCCACCATCAGTGTCAACTCCGCCGTCATGGGCCGCACGGTCGCCGAGGCGCTGTTGCGCCGTCTGGCCGGTGGCAAGGCAGTCGAACGGCACGATACAGGCTTCCATCTCGTCGAACGCGCCAGCACCTGAACTCCCCCTTGCCCGACAAAAAGTCCTTGCGGCTACTTGAATGATAACGTTATCCACTCCATGATGATCGCTAGGTTGTACGATGACTCGTATCCTCGCTGGATCATCCGAGGCCCGTTCAATTCCGCCTAGAACAAAAGCACAAGGAAATCTCGATGAATGCATTGAACCATGCCACCCATGCCACGCCGCTGATCACCGAATTGCAGGTGGTGCCGGTGGCCGGCCACGACAGCATGCTGCTCAACCTCAGCGGCGCCCATGGCCCGTACTTCACCCGCAATGTGCTGATTCTCAAAGACAATGCCGGGCGTACCGGTGTCGGCGAGGTGCCGGGCGGCGAGGCGATTCGCAAGACCCTCGAAGACGCCCGCGACCTGCTGGTAGGCCAGTCCATCGGCAACTACCAGGGCCTGCTGAACAAGGTGCGCCATGCCTTTGCCGATCGCGATTCAGGTGGGCGGGGCCTGCAGACCTTCGACCTGCGCATCACCGTGCACGCCGTTACCGCACTGGAGTCGGCCTTGCTCGACCTGCTTGGCCAGCACCTTGAAGTGCCGGTAGCGGCGTTGTTGGGGGAAGGGCAGCAGCGCGATGCCGTCGAGATGCTCGGCTACCTGTTCTATGTCGGCGACCGCCAGCGCACCGACCTGCCGTACCGCAGCGAAGACGATGCCGATGACGCCTGGTTCCGCGTGCGCAACGAAGAAGCCCTGACCCCGGAGCGGGTGGTACGCCTGGCCGAGGCCGCTTACCAGCGCTATGGCTTCAAGGACTTCAAGCTCAAGGGCGGCGTGCTGCGCGGTGGCGAGGAGATCGAAGCGGTAACGGCCCTGGCCGAGCGCTTCCCTGACGCACGCATCACCCTTGACCCGAATGGTGCCTGGTCGCTGAAGGAAGCCATCGCCCTGTGCCGCGACCAGCATCATGTGCTGGCCTACGCCGAAGACCCTTGTGGTGCCGAAAATGGCTATAGCGGTCGCGAGGTGATGGCCGAGTTCCGCCGCGCCACGGGGCTGCGCACTGCCACCAACATGATCGCCACCGACTGGCGGCAAATGGGCCATGCGATCCAGTTGCAGTCGGTGGACATCCCCCTGGCCGACCCGCATTTCTGGACCATGCAGGGTTCGGTACGGGTGGCGCAGATGTGCAACGACTGGGGGCTGACCTGGGGCTAGCACTCCAACAACCATTTCGATATTTCGCTGGCGATGTTCACCCATGTCGCGGCGGCGGCGCCGGGCAATGTCACGGCCATCGATACCCACTGGATCTGGCAGGACGGCCAGCGCCTGACCCGCGAGCCGCTGAAGATCGAGGGTGGCCTGGTGCAGGTGCCGACGAAGCCGGGGCTGGGAGTCGAGCTGGATTGGGATGCCTTGATGCAGGCCCATGAGACCTACCGCAATATGGGCCTTGGCGCCCGGGACGATGCGGTGGCGATGCAGTACCTGGTGTCGGGATGGACCTTCGATAACAAGCGGCCTTGCCTGGTGCGCTGAGCACCTTCGAAAGCTCGATACCGACCTGTGGGAGCTGGCTTGCCAGCGATTTGGCCCTACCTGGCAACCTCTTTGCCTTTGCCGGCCTCATCGTTGGCAAGCCAGCTCCCACAGGTGCTGCACAATGCTCAGGATCTACGCTGACCTTGTAGGAGCTGGCTTGCCTGCTCCACAGGGCACCCTTGGTGCCGCTCAGTCCGGCTCAGGATGTTCGCTGGACACCGAGTTGTTGGCATCCACATCGGGCATCGCTTCCTCGAGCGATGCCTTTTCGGCCTCGGCCTCGGATTGCACATCTGAAGCCTGGTCCTCGTCGGGTCGATTTTCGTCTGCCATGTGCACCTCTTATTCCTGATCGATCAGGCTATCGGTCCTTGCCGTGCCATTGTCCCGCTCCAGTTGTGCATCCTGGTCCGAGCCAGGATTGCCAGGGGGCGGGTTCCAGTCTTCCGGGCGTTCCTCGTTTCCCTGCCTGGGCTCGGAAGGGCTTTGCTCGAGCCCGGAGCCATGCGCGTGGTTTCCCGGTGCTTCGCCGGGGCCCGGGTAAGGCGCATCCGGGCCGTTGTGGTCGATTGGCATGCGTGTTCTCCTGTTCCAGGCGCGGACATCGCGCCCCTACGGTTGGGAGGGCCGGGGGCGGGCGGAAGTGTCCGTGGTTCGACGAATGACATTCACCAGGCGCAGCGAAATTTCATGTCGTGGGGAATTTATCCAGGCGTACGACAGTCTTTCCCTGCGTAATGGCAATCGGATATCGTTTCCGTGCAAAGTTTCGACACGTCGCCGCGAGGTCAGGCATGAATTCAGAACCCACCGCGTCCGATGCCGGCGACGCCCGCGAGCGCCTGCAACTGGCCCTGGACGCCGGCGCCATCACCGGCAGTTGGGTCTGGGACATCCCCAACAACAGCGTTACCGCCGACCAGCGCTTTTCCCGGGCGTTCGGCCTGCCCCTGGACAAGTGCAGGGCCGGGATGCCGATCGAGGAAGCTTTCACCTCGATCCATCCGCAGGATGTCGAGCGGGTCGCCGCCGATATCCAGCGCACCATGCAACAGGGCGGGGCCTTCCGCTGCGAGTACCGGGTTCGCCAGGAAGATGGCTGCTACCGCTGGATCGAAGCCAGCGGGCACTGTGAGCTGGACAGCCAGGGCCAGGCCGTGCGCTTCCCCGGGGTGCTGATCGATATCGAGTCGCGGCGGGCGGCGGAAGCCGAGCGGGACCGGGTTTCGGCGCTGCTGCGCACCTTCGCCGCCGCGGTGCCCGGGGTCGTCTACGCCAAGGACCTGGACGGGCGGATGCTGGTCGCCAACCACGGCACCACCGAACTGATCGGCAAGCCTCCGTCGTTCTATATCGGCAAGACCGACCTGGAGTTCCTCGAAGACAAGGACCAGGCCCGGCAGGTCATGGAAACCGACCGGCGCATCATGCAGGGTGGCAAGGCCGAGCAGATCGAGGAACGTGTCGATATGGCCGACGGCACCGCCGCCATCTGGCTATCGATGAAGGCGCCATTGCGCGACGACACGGGGGCGGTGATCGGGCTGATCGGCTCTTCCATCGACGTCACGGCCAAGAAGGCTGCCGAACAGGCCCTGCTGGACCTCAACCGGACCCTGGAAACCCGGATCAGCGAAGCCGTCGCCGAAAACGAGGCGGCCCAGGCAGCCTTGCGCCAGGCGCAGAAGATGGAGGCCGTCGGCCAGCTCACCGGTGGCATCGCCCATGACTTCAACAATCTGCTGGCGGGCATCACCGGCAGCCTTGACCTGATCAAGCTGCGCCTGAACCAGGGGCGCACCGCCGACCTGGAGCGTTATGTCGCGGTGGCCCAGGGCGCGGCACAACGGGCGGCGGCCTTGACCCATCGCTTGCTGGCCTTTTCCCGGCAACAGACGCTGCAGCCGGTGCCGACCGATATCAACGCCCTGGTCAGCGGCATGGAGGAACTGATCCAGCGCACCGTCGGCCCGACCATCGAGGTCTCGGTGCAGCTCGAGTCGGTGCTCAAGACCTGCCTGGTCGATCCGGCCCAGGTCGAGAATGCCCTGCTGAACCTGTGCATCAATGCCCGCGATGCCCTGCGCGGAGGGGGCGACCTGCGCATCCGGACCTTCGACCAGCGCGGTGGCGAACAGGACCTGCCGCCTGGCGACTACCTGACCATCGCCGTCGAGGACAACGGTTGCGGGATGAGCCCGGAAGTCCTGGCCAAGGTCTTCGAACCCTTCTTTACCACCAAGGCGGTCGGTGCCGGCTCCGGGCTGGGGCTGCCGATGATCTATGGCTTCGCCCGGCAGTCCGGCGGGCAGGTGCGGATCGAGTCAGAAGAGGGCGGCGGAACGCGGGTGTTCCTGTCGTTGCCGGCCCGGGCGTTGCCGGTCGCCGCGCCAGCCATGGCCGGGGCCGGCGAAGAGATTCCAGGTGCAGCCCGCGGAGCCACGGTACTGGTGGTGGAAGATGAAGCCTCGGTGCGTGCCTTCGTCAGCGAAACCCTCGCCGGGCAAGGTTATGCGGTGATCGAGGCAGCGGACAGCAAGGCCGGGCTGCGCCTGCTGCGTTCGGATATCTGCATCGACGCGCTGGTGACCGACATCGGCCTGCCTGGCGGCATGGACGGGCATCGCATGGTACTCGAGAGCCGCGCGGCCAGGCCCGGGCTGCCGGTGCTGTTCATGACCGGCTATGCCCGGCCGGAGGTGCTGGAGAACTCGCCACTGGAGCCGGCAGGGCTGGTACTGACCAAGCCGTTCGCGCTGGAGGCGTTGCTCCGGGGTGTCGAAGCGCTGCTCAAGCGCTGAGGGGCGTCAGCATTGATAGCTGATTGATATCGGTCGGTCGCCACCTAATATTCACATTACTGTCATAAAGTTTCGGCAAAGTGCCTCGGCCATCACACGGAGCACTTTCTAGATGAAACGCCTGATGAAGTCCGCTGCACTCGCCGTTTCGGTTTCCCTGTTCGCCACCACGGCTTTCGCCGAAAACATCCGCCTGACCGGTTCCGGTGCCAGTTTCCCTGCGCCGATCTACCTGACCTGGTTCAAGGATTTCAGCAAGAACACCGCTGGCGTAACGGTTGATTACCAATCCAAGGGCAGTGGTGCCGGTGTGCAGGATTTCCTGAACAAGACCGTCGATTTCGCCGCCAGTGACTCGGCCATGAAAGACGAGGAAATCGCCAAGGTCGGCGAGGGTGTGCAACTGCTGCCGATGACCGCCGGCGAAATCGTCCTGGCCTACAACCTGCCGGGCAACCCGAAGGGCCTGAAGCTGCCACGCGATGTGTATTCCGACATCTTCCTGGGCAAGATCACCCAGTGGAACGATCCAAAGATCGTCGCCGCCAACCCGGACCTGAAGCTGCCGGCCACCCCGATCACCGTGGTCGTGCGCGCTGACTCCAGCGGTACCACCGCCGTATTCACCAAGCACCTGTCGGCCATCAACCCTGCATTCAAGGAAGCGCTGGGCGAGGGCAACACGGTGAACTGGCCGGCGACCGACAAGTTCATCAAGTCGCCGAAGAACGACGGTATCACCGCCACCGTGCGCCAGACCCCGGGCGCCATCGGCTACATCGAGTACGGCTTCGCCAAGCTGGCCAAGGTCGATTTCGCCGCGCTGCAGAACAAGGCCGGCCAGTACGTGGTGCCTAACGCCGAAAGCGGTGCCGAAGCGCTGGCCGCAGTGAAAATGCCGGAAAACCTGGTGGCCTGGCTGCCGGATCCGGACGGTGCCAAGTCCTACCCGATCACGTCCTACACCTGGATGATCTTCCGCAAGGACAACGGTAACCCGGCCAAGGCCAAGGCCATGCGCGACATGATCGAGTACAGCCTCACCGAAGGCCAGAAAATCGCCGACTCCATGGGCTACATCCCGCTGCCGCCATCGGTTGTCGAGCAGGTACGCAAAGCGTCCGCCAACATCCAGTAAGACTGCCAGCACGCTCCCGGCGCCTGTCGCCCCGGGAGCGTTTGCCCTTGTACCGGAAGCAATCGATGAACACCCCATTTGACATACCGGATAACCCCGACTCCGCCTGCCGGCCACCCTCGGCGAAGGACTTCCTGGTCGATCGCATCTTCCGCGGCCTGGCCCGCATCGGTGTGGCGCTGATCCTGGCGCTGGTGCTCGCGCTGATCTTCGAGATCGGGCGCAAGGCCCTGCCAGGTATGGAGAAGCACGGCCTGGATGTGCTGTTCGGCACGGTCTGGGACGTCAACCAAGGCAAATACGGAATTCTGCCAGCCATTTGGGGCACGCTGTACAGCGCCTTCATCGCACTGCTTATCGCCGGCTTCTTCGGCGTCAGCATGGCGATCTTCCTGACCCAGGATTTCCTCCCGGCGAAACTCGCCGCCGTATTCCGCACCATCGTCGAATTGCTCGCCGCCATCCCCAGCGTGGTCTACGGCCTGTGGGGCATCTATGTGGTGATTCCGGCGATCCGCCCGCTGACCGCCTGGCTGAACAGCGAGCTGGGCTGGATTCCGTTCTTCGGTACCTCCCTGAGCGGCCCCGGCCTGCTGCCGGCGGCGCTGGTGCTGGCGATCATGATCCTGCCGACCGTTGCCGCTGTTTCCCAGGACGCCCTGGCCAGCGTGCCGATGAAAACCAAGCAGGCCGCCTATGGCTTGGGCACCACCCACTGGGAAGCGATCCTCAAGGTCATGGTTCCTTCTGCCGCCACCGGCATCTTCGGCTCCCTGGTACTCGGCCTGGGCCGGGCACTGGGTGAAACCATGGCCCTGGCCATGCTGGTGGGCAATGCCAACACCCTCTCGGTGTCGCTGTTCGCCCCGGCTAACACCCTGGCCGCCTTGCTCGCCCTGAACTTCCCGGAGGCCGGCCCGAACGAGGTCGAGGTGCTGATGTATGCAGCACTGGTGCTGATGTTCATCACCCTGCTGGTGAACGTGCTTGGATCGCTGCTCATGCTCTACGCCCAGCGGGGGAACAAATAATGACCGACCTGTCGCAACCGGTAACCGCGCTGCCGAGCCTGCAGCGTCGCTTCGAAGGCCGCGCCCTGCGCAGCCTGGTCCTGACCAGCCTGGCGTGGATCATCGCGATCGTGGCCAGCGTGCCGCTGATTTCCGTGCTGTACATGCTGATCACCAAGGGCGGTGCGCGCCTGAGCCTGGAGGTCTTCACCGAACTGCCACCCACCGGCTTCGAAATGGGCGGGGGCTTCGGCAACGCCATGGCCGGCACCTTCGTCATGGTCGGCATCGCCGCGGCCATCGCCGTGCCGGTCGGCATCCTGGCGGCGGTGTTCCTCGCCGAACTGGGCCCTGACAGCAAGCTGGCCAACGCCGCGCGCTTCGCCGCGAAGATGCTCACCGGCCTGCCGTCGATCCTGGCGGGCGTATTCGCCTACGCCCTGGTGGTGATGACCACCGGCACCTATTCGGCACCGGCCGGTGGCGTGGCGCTGGCCGTGCTCATGCTGCCGATCGTCGTGCTGACCGCCGAGGAAGCCATGAAGATGGTGCCCAAGATCATGAAGGACGCCGCCTACGGCATGGGCTGCACCCGCGCCCAGGTGATCATGAAGATCATCCTGCCGACCGGCCTGCCGGCGATCCTCACCGGGGTGATGCTGGCCGTGGCCCGTGCCGCCGGCGAAACCGCGCCGCTGCTGTTCACCGCGCTGTTCAGCAACTATTGGATCTACCACGAAGGCAGCCTGGCGGTGATGAACCCCACGGCCTCGCTGGCGGTACTGATCTACAACTTCTCCGGCATGCCGTTCGACAACCAGCTCGAACTCGCATGGGCGGCCTCGCTGGTCCTGGTGATCATCGTGCTGCTGGTCAATATCGTCAGCCGTATCTTCGGCAAGCCCAAGTATTAAGAAAGGGAGCATCCGAACTTGAACGTATCCGCCGCGCAACAGGCCGCTCCCGTGGCCAGCCAGGCTCCAGTGGTCATGGACTGCAAGCTGGACAAGATCTTCTACGGCAACTTCATGGCGGTCCGCGACAGCCACGTGCCGATCGAAAAGAACAAGATCACCGGCTTCATCGGTCCTTCCGGTTGCGGCAAGAGTACCGTGCTGCGTAGCCTGAACCGCATGAACGACCTGGTGAAGGGCTTCCGCTTCGAAGGCCATGTGCACTTCCTTGGCCAGGACGTCTATGGCAAGGGCGTCGATCCGGTGGTGGTGCGCCGCTACATCGGCATGGTGTTCCAGCAGCCGAACCCGTTCTCCATGAGCATCTTCGACAACGTCGCCTTCGGCCTGCGCCTGAACCGCTACAAGGGCGATATCGGTGACCGCGTCAAGCACGCCCTGCAAGGCGCGGCGCTGTGGGATGAAGTCAAGGACAAGCTCAAGGTCAGCGGCCTGTCCCTCTCCGGCGGCCAGCAGCAGCGCCTGTGCATTGCCCGGGCCATCGCCACCGAGCCGGAAGTGCTGTTGCTCGACGAGCCCTGCTCGGCACTCGACCCGATCGCCACCCGCCGCGTCGAGGAACTGATGGTCGAACTGAAGAAGGACTACACCATCGCCCTGGTGACCCACAACATGCAGCAGGCGATTCGCGTGGCCGACACCACGGCGTTCTTCTCGGTGGACATTTCGCAAGGCAGCCGTACCGGTTACCTGGTGGAAATGGGCCCGACCACGCAGATCTTCCAGAACCCGCGCGAACAACTGACGGACGACTACATCAGCGGCAAGTTC
>NZ_JAOECN010000054.1:0-25185 GCF_029836855.1 Pseudomonas sp. GD04058 | reverse complement strand
CCACATTCAGGGTTTGCAGGCCGTCCGGCGCGGTTACCGTGAAGGTGCCGGATTGGGTCAGGGCAGCAGCATTCGGGCTACTGCCATCACTGAGGTTCTTCTCGTAGACCGATAGCTCGCCGCCCTCCACATCAAGACCGTTGAGGGTCACCGGATCGTTGAGGTTCTTGATGTTCAGCACCAGGTTGGCAGTGCTGGTATCCCCATCGGCATCACTCAGCGTGTAGGTAAAGGTCTCGGTACCCGTACCACCGCCATGCAGGTTGTAGAAATCCGGATCCGAAGGATTCAACGTGTAGGTGTAGGAACCATCCGCAGCCAGCACCAGGGTGCCGTAGGTCCCGATGAAGGTACCAGCGGTAACAGGACCAACCACCCGGTCAGCCCCTTGCACATCGTTGGTCAGAACATTACCGGTCAGCACAGTTGCCGCTTCGGTTGCCACGCCGGCATTGCTATCAGCCACCGCCGTCGGCACATCGTCGACGATCACCACGTTCAGGTCGACGCTGCCGGTGCTGCCATCGGTATCGGTAGCGACTACGGTGAACGTCTCACCCAGGCTATTGGCACCGCCACCTGCCGGGTGGGCTTCATTGCCATTCAAGGTGTAGCTGTAGGTCACCAACCCGGTCGCCGGGTCATAACCGATCACAGTGAAGGTATTGCCCAGCGGCGTGACCACCGACTGTGTCCCGGTGTTCGCCACCCCACCGTTGACCACACTGATTCCACCCACGCTCAGGGTCTGCAGCCCGTCCGCCGCACTGACGGTGAAACTGCCACTCTGGGTCAGTGCCGTCATATCCGGGTTGCTGCCGGTGCCAAGGTTATTCTCGAAGACCGTGGTAATCCCGCCGTTGGCCCCGAGTCCGCCGATCGTCACCGGGTCGTCGAGGTTGGTGATGTTCAGCACCAGGTTGGCGGTGCTGGTGTCTCCGTCTGCGTCGGTGAGGGTGTAGGTGAAGGTCTCGGTGCCCTTGCCGCCGCCATGCAGATTGACGAAGTCGGGGTCCGACGGATTCAGGGTATAGGTGTAGGAGCCATCCGAAGCCAGGACCAAGGTGCCGTAGGTTCCGACGTAGGTCCCGGGAATGACCGGATTGGCCACCCGGTCGGCGCCCTGGATATCGTTGGGCAACACATTGCCTGTCAGCACGGTGGAGGCTTCGCTAGCGACTGACGGGTTACCGTCGTCCACCGCCTGCGGTACATCGTCGATAACGGTGACATCCAGGCTGCCGCTGGTAACGTCGCCATTGCTGTCGCTGGCCGACACCGGGATGCTTTCGCCCAGGGCGCTGCCGGCAGTGGCGAGGGTGTAGCTGTAGCTGACCACACCGGTGGCCGCGTCGTAGCCAGTGATGGTCAGGACATTTCCCAGACCAGTGGTGAAGGACTGGCCCACGCCCGTGACGGCACCATTGGTCAACACATTGATGCCGCCGACATTCAGGTTGAGCACCCCGTCGAGGGCCACCACACTGAAGGTGCCGGTCTGGGTGAGCGCGCCCGGATTGCTGGCAGAGCCCAGCGGCAGGTTGGCTTCATTGACCGAAATCTCACCGCCCTCGACCGCCAGACCTACAAGGGAGATGGGATTGTCGACGGCCGGGACCGACTCGTTGTGGTCGATGAAGCCGGTGTCCAGGTCACCCATTTCAGCGGCGAACTGCAGGCCGACCGTAGGAAAGCCGATCACCGGATCGACATGTCCACCGACCTCGGTCAGCAGGACGAAGCTGTGCCCACCGCCCAATGCACCCGGAGCACCGTTCGTAGGGCCGGCCGCCGTGGCCTCGGCATCCTGGGTCGGGTCACCGCCGGCGGCAATGGCTTGCTGGAGTTTCTCGACTTCGGCGAGCTGCGCTTCGCTAGGGGGGACCGCCTCCGGCGCCAGCACATGGGGAGCCTGGTGAGCGAGCAGGTTATTGGAGAGGCTCAGGCTGCTGTCACGCCCCAAGGTCAGTTCCCCGCCATTGGCCAGATGGACCGCCACCGCGCCTGTAGCACCGGTTTCCAGTCGCTCGCCGACGAACAGCCGATCGCCCTCGATCAACAACCGCCGGGTACCGTCGGCCTCGACCGCGAACACCTGACCGATCACCTTGCTGACCACACCAATTGACTTGGCCATCTAGCCACTCCTCCACTGTCGACGTTCTTTGCAGAAAAGCCTGTGGTGTCTCGTGGTTGAACACCCGGAAGGTGCCCGACTCGAAGTAGCTGCGACCGTCAAGACGGCGGGTTTTCAGCCAGACCCGGATGCCTTGCATGGATCGCTGCGATGGAGTGACAACCGATAGTGGCGATTGGCTTCATGCCAAATTTCTGTCGCAATTTCCAAGGTTGCCTGACTCCGCTCCACGCCTTTCTTGCCCATGGTCGAATGACGACCGAAGTTTTTCTGACGCCAGTAAAAAAGCGCTTTAGCGCGCTATTTACGTGGCCTGCGGGTTAAACAATGTGCCGCTTTCCTTAGACCGCATAAGTTTTTTTTCGCATAACACTTATGAAAATTTCTTCTTAGCTTTTCGCCCAGATGTTCTTAGCTCTGTTGTTACAAGCTTGAAACGGTTAAACCTCAATTTTTCGCCATTTTTTTGGCGATTACAGATCCAAAAAATGGACTCAGGGAGAAGTACCCCATGCGCGTTTTGAACCCCATCACCAGTGCAGTTCTACTGGCCATCGCCTGTGCCAATGCCCAGGCCATGTCAGTGCAGGAAGCCGTGCAAAGCGCTGTGGATTACCACCCGGAAATCAAGTCGGCAGCCAACAGCCGGCTGTCTGCCGATGAAGATGTGAAGCAGGCCCGCGGTGGCTACTTCCCCACTGTCGATCTGGTTGCCGGCTATGGTCGGGAACGTTCGGACAACCTCAACACCCGGGGCCTCAACCCTGACGGCACGCGTAATCACAACAAGGAAACGCTCAACTACACCCAGTCGGAACTGAGACTGCGGCAGATGCTCTTCGATGGCTTCAATACCTCCAACGAGGTGGCCCGCACCCAGGCCTACGCCACGTCCCGGGCCTATTACACCCAGGCCACCGCGCAAACCGTGGCGCTGCGGGCAGTGGAGGTCTATCTGGAAGTGCTCAAGCGTCGTGAGTTGCTGACCCTGGCCAAGAACAACCTGCAGGCGCACCTACGGGTCAACGACCAGATCGGCCTGCGCAGCGAGCGCGGCGTGGGCAGCACTGCCGACCTCGATCAGTCCGTGGCCCGCCGCGCCCTCGCCGAGAACAACCTGAATACCGCGGAGGTGGACCTGCAGGATGCCGAAGCCAACTTCTACAGCGTGGTAGGCCGTTTCCCCGATGAACTGGAAACGCCCGCCTCGATCAAGGGCCTGCTCCCTGCCAACCTTCAGGAAGCACGCACTGCCATGCTGCAGGACAACCCCTATCTGAAATCGGCCCAGGCCGATATCCAGGCCGCCGAACAGCAATACGAACAAGCCAAGTCGGTGTTTTATCCACGTCTTGACGCCATAGCGTCCACGGGAGCCAACAACAACATCGGTGGCGAGCCAGGCCATAGCAATACCGACTGGAGGGCCGGCGTGGAGATGACCTGGAACCTTTACCGCGGCGGCAGCGACAAGGCCCGCCTGCAATCGGATGCGCACAAGATCAACCAGGCCATGGACATTCGCAACAACGCCCTGCGCCAGCTCACCGAAGACCTGTCGCTGGCCTGGAACGCCTTCAACAACGCCCAGAAGCAGACCCCGGCGGCCAGGCAATACGCCGAGACCACCACCCGGGTACGTGCCGCCTACCAGGACCAGTTCGGCCTCGGCCAGCGCACCCTGCTCGACCTGCTCGACAGCGAGAACGAGCTGTACAACGCCAATCGGCGCTATGTCGAAGTACGCTATATCGAGGAGTTCTCCGCTTACCGGCTGCTGGCCAACATGGGTGACCTGCTGACGAAGCAGAAAATCTCCCTGCCGCCGGAAGCCATCGCCCAGAGCGAAGTTCGCAACAACGTGCAGTTACCTGACATGCGTTGACCCTGTTCCGCCGAAGCGGCGGGAGGTAGGCCATTGTGACCAGCATGCAACCGGCAAGCTCGGCGGACCCGCGCCAGAGCTTCGATGATCCGTTGCTCGATGGGCTGTTGATTCTCTGCAAGCTCCACGGTTGCACGGCCAGCCGCGCCAGCCTGAGCAGCGGCCTGCCCTTGCCGCAGCAGCGTCTCGATCTCGAACTGCTGCCTCGCGCTGCGGCCCGTGGCGGCTTGCAGGCGAGGGTGCTGCGCCGCGAGCTGGAGGCGATTTCCGCGCTCAACCTGCCAGTGCTGCTGTTGTTCAAGGACGGCCGCTGCGCCGTGCTGCGGCGCTGGAAGGACCCCGACCAGGCGCTGATCCTGCCCTGCGAAGCCGACGGCGGCGAGCAGTGGGTCAGCCGCCAGGAACTCGCCGACGCCTATGCCGGCCACGCCCTGTTCGCCCGCCCCCGCCATGAACTGGAACAGCAGCGCGACCCGCTGGTACCGAGGGTGCACGCCTGGTTCCGCGACACGCTGCGTCAATCCCGCTGGCTATACAGCGACGCCCTGCTGGCCAGCCTGCTGATCAACCTGCTGGGCCTGATGGTGCCGCTGTTCGTCATGCAGACCTACGATCGTGTGGTCCCCAACCAGGCCACCTCGACCCTGTGGGTACTGGTGATCGGTCTACTGATCGGCACGCTGTTCGAACTGGTCTTGCGGGTGGTTCGCTCGCACCTGCTGGACCAGGCCGGGAAAAAAACCGACATGATCCTCTCGGCGACCCTGTTCGAACGCATCACCGGCATGTCGATGAAGGCCCGCCCGGCCACCATCGGCGGCTTCGCCCAGAGCATCCACGACTTCCAGGGCCTGCGCGAATTCCTCACTGCGGTAACCCTGACCAGCGTCATCGACCTGCCCTTCGTCGTGCTGATGCTGGCAGTCATCGGCCTGCTCGGCGGCTGGCTGGTGCTGATCCCGCTGATCGCCTTTCCCCTGACCGTGATCTTTGCCCTGCTGATCCAGATACGCCTGCGCGATACCGTGCAAAAGAGCCTGGCCCTCGGCTCGGTACGCCAGGCGCTGTTGATCGAAACCCTCGGCGGCCTGGAAACCCTCAAGGCCTGCGGGGCCGAAAGTGAACGTCAGTATCAGTGGGAAAGCACCCACGGCGCGCTGACCCAACTGGATGCCCATGCCCGCCAGCTCTCGGCGCTGGCCAGCAACGGCACCCTGTTCATCCAGCAGTTCTGCGGCATGGCCACCATCGTGGCCGGGGTCTATAGCATCATCGCCGGCAACCTCAGCGTCGGCGCGCTGGTCGCCTGCTACATGCTCGGCAGCCGGACCCTCGCCCCGCTGGGGCAGATCGCCGGGCTGATCACCCGCTACCAGCAGGCACAACTGACCATGCGCAGCACCGACGCGCTGATGGCCCTGCCCCAGGAGCGCCGCACCGACCAGCAACCGCTGGAGCACACCCGCCTGCACGGTGCGCTGGAGTTCAACCGGGTGACCTTCCGCTACCCCGGCCAGGCCAGCCCCGCACTGAACGGCGTCAGCTTCAGCGTCAAGCCGGGCGAGCGCATCGGCATCATCGGTCGCAGCGGTTCGGGCAAGAGCACCCTGGCGCGCCTGGTGATGAGTTTCTACGAGCCGGACGACGGCCAGGTACTGCTCGACAACCTGGACCTGCGCCAATTGGATATCGCCGACCTGCGTCAGCAACTGGGCTACGTCGCCCATGACCTGCCGCTGCTGGCCGGCAGCCTGCGCGACAACCTGACCCTCGGCGCACGCTATGTCAGCGATGCGCGGATGCTCGAAGTCGCTGAACTAACCGGTGTCAGTGAACTGGCCAGGCAGCACCCGCGCGGCTTCGACCGGCCCGTGGGCGAACGTGGGCAACTGCTTTCCGGCGGCCAGCGCCAAGCCGTGCTGCTGGCTCGGGCAATGTTGCTGGAACCGCCGCTGGTGGTCCTCGACGAGCCCACCAGCCACATGGATAACAGCAGCGAAGAGCAACTGCGCCAGCGCTTGCACGGCTGGGTCGAGGGCAAGACCCTGCTGCTGGTGACCCACCGAACCTCCATGCTCAGCTTGGTGGATCGCCTGCTGGTGCTGGACAACGGCAAGATCGTGGCGGACGGCGCCAAGGATGCGGTCATCGATGCGCTGCGCAAGGGACGGGTCGGACAGGCCCTGTAAAAACCAAGGCACACCGCAGACCCTGTGGGAGCTGGCTTGCCAGCGATTGCAATAGTAAATTCACCATGGCCGTCGCTGGCAAGCCAGCTCCCACAGGGTCCGCGCTGACCGTTGTTACGATGAGAGGCACGCACCATGTCCTCGCTGCGCAGCTACTTCCACAGCTTCAACAAGACCGCCGAACACGATTACCTGCCGGACCTGGCCCGGGCCACCCTGCAGGACTCGCCACGCCGCTCCCGGCTTACCGTGTGGCTGGCGGCGGCGCTGCTGCTGATAGCGCTGGTCTGGGCCAGGTTCGCGGTGCTCGACGAAGTGACCACCGGCGAGGGCAAGGCCATCCCGTCGAGCAAGGTCCAGGTGATCCAGAACCTCGAAGGCGGCATCGTCACCGAGATCCTTGTGCGCGAAGGGCAGATGGTGAACAAGGGCGATACCCTGCTGCGCCTGGACGACACGCGCTTTCGCTCGAACAAGGGCGAGAGCGAGGCCGACCGTTACGCCCTTACCGCCCAGGTCGATCGCCTGGCGGCGGAGGCCGAGGGCAAGCCCTTCCAGGCCTCCGAGGAAGTACGCCGCAAGGCGCCGCAGGTGGCCGAGGACGAGATGGCCCTGTACCAGTCACGCCAGCGCCGGCTGAGCAGCGAGAAGCAGACCCTCAACGAACAGCTGCGACAGAAGACCCAGGAGCTCGCCGAGTTCCGTTCCAAGGTCGAGCAGTATCGATCCGGGCTGGCCCTGCTGCAGCAGGAACTGGACATGTCCACTCCGCTGGTGAAGACCGGCGCCATCTCGCCCGTGGAGATCCTGCGCCTCAGGCGCAACGCGGTGGAGGCCCGTGGCTCGCTGAATGCCACCAGCCTGGCGATTCCCCGGGCCGAGGCAGCGGTAGCGGAGATCAAGAGCAAGATCGAGGAAACCGAAGCCAGCTTCCGCTCGGAGGCGGCCAAGGAGCTCAACGACAAACGCACCGACCTGTCGAAGATCACCGCCACCAGCGTCGCCATCGACGACCGGGTCAACCGCACAACTGTGGTCTCGCCGGTCCACGGCATCATCAAGATGCTCAAGGTCAACACCATAGGCGGCGTCGTGCAGCCGGGCAGCGACATGGTGGAAATCGTGCCGGTGGAAGACAACCTGCTGATCGAAGCCCGGGTGCGCCCCCAGGACGTGGCGTTCCTGCATCCGGGACAGAGCGCGATGGTCAAGTTCAGTGCCTACGACTACTCCATCTATGGCGGGCTCACGGCGAAGCTGGAACTGATAGGCGCCGACACCATCACCGATGACAAGGGCAATGCCTTCTACATGATCCAGGTACGCACCGACCGGAACCACCTGGGCGGCGACAACAAGCCGCTGCTGATCATCCCGGGAATGGTGGCGACGGTGGATATCATCACCGGGGAAAAGAGTGTGCTGGATTACCTGCTCAAGCCGGTGCTTAAGGCACGGACCGAAGCCTTGAGGGAAAGGTAATGCCTGGGAATCTTCTGTGTTGCTGATGGCCTCATCGCTGGCAAGCCAGCTCCCACCCCCTATGGGAGCTGGCTTGCCAGCGATGAGGCCATCAGAATCAGCGCAGATGATTGCGCTCGAACGTCTCCCTGCCCATCGCCGCAATCTGCCCCTCGATCAACACCTCGAACGGCCGCAGCAACTCATCGAAGCGCCCCGCGCCCTCCAGCACATTCAGCGCCTGGGCCACCGCCTCCAACGTCGACAGCGCTCCCGCTTCCGGCGCCTTGCGCAAGCGGTAGCGGGACGGCTGCACCTCGGCCAGGGTGACCCGCGGCAACCCTTGCAGCAACGGATTGAGGTACAGCAGCTTGCGTGCCTTGCGCCAGGTTCCGTCCGGTACGATCAACAGCCACGGCCGTTCATCCGCCGCACCGGAATAAGCGGCCAACGCCTCGGCGCCATCTCCCGGAAACAGCAATCCGGGGCGGTACCCCGGCGTGGCGATCAGCTCTGCCAGATCTTCGAACACCTCCCCCACCCGCAGCTGCGCATTGCGCAACCCCAGCGCCGCCAGACGCGCGGTATTGAGTGCGTGACGCACTTCATCGGGATGCTGCAACAGCACCACCCGGGTACGGCTGTCGAGGGACGGGATCGAAGGGCAGAGGCAATGGCTTCGTGGACGCAGGCAGCGTTCGCACTGGATTCTGGACATCGGGTTCTCCTGGGGCGGTGAATTTTGCCACAGCAGTCCCGGAAAGCACCCACATCCGTGTGGGCCGGTCGAAGGTCTAGCGGTTGAAACGTTCAGCAAGGTCGTGCAGATACCCCGCCATGCGCTCCAATTCGACACTTATTTCAGCGCCCTGGCGGGCCTGGCCGGCACTGCGGTCGCACAGCTGGGCGATGCGCACGATCTGCTGGTTGATATCTTCCACTACATGGCTCTGCTGCTCGGACGCCGTGGCAATCTGCTGGCTCATGCCGGTGATTCGGCTAACCGCCTCGCGGATTCCGCCCAGTGCCTGTTGCACCGCTTCAACGCTCTGCACGCTGTCGCGGGAGATCTGCTCGCCCTTGCTGGCACTGCTCACCGCCCGGTCGGCTCCCGCCCGCAGCGAAGCGATGATCTGGTGGATTTCCTCGGTCGAGGCACGGGTGCGCTGGGCCAGGGAGCGCACTTCGTCGGCCACCACGGCAAAGCCGCGGCCCTGCTCACCGGCCCGCGCCGCCTCGATGGCCGCGTTAAGCGCCAGCAGGTTGGTCTGCTCGGCAATCGACGTGATCACATCCACCACACTGCCGATGGATTGGGTCTGCTCGGCCAGGGCGTTGACCGCCGCACCAATCTCGTGAACCGCCTCGGTCATGCTGCCCATGGCCTTTAGGCTCTGCTGGGCAAGGTCGCTGCCCTGGCGGGTCAGCTCATCGGCGTCGGAGGCTGCATGCGCGGTGCTCTGCACGTTATGCGTCACTTCCTGGATGGTCGCTGCCATCTGCGCCACGGCGGTGGCCGACTGGTCGGTTTCGCTGCGCTGGCGGTCGAGCATCTGCGCCTGGGAGTCGGAAAGTTCCGACGACTGCGAAGCCCGGCTCTTCACACTGACGCCGGCATCCACCAAACGTGTCAGCGCCGTCTGAAGACGCGCCTCCTCGCTGATCATCGCCAGGTCGAGTTGCCCCTGCGGGCCAAGGTTACGGCTGTAGGTCAGCGCCACCAGCGGGCTGGTGAACGCCTTCGGATGCTCGGCCAGGGTGCGGCGGATGACGCGGTTCTGGCGGTTTTCCAGAAGGAACCAGGCCCCCAGCAGGCTCGCCATCAGCAACCCAAGGGCCGCGTACTGCGGCAAGGCCAGATAGCCGACCACCGAGACCAGCCCGGCCAGCAGCAAGGGCCAGCCATGCTCCAGCACATCGCCGACCCGAGCCGCCAAAGGCGTGGGCGAACGCCCGGCTCGCAAGCGCGCATACAGCGCCGAGGCCCGTCCGACCTGATCACGGGTCGGCAACGAGCGCACCGACTCATAACCGCTGATCCGGCCGTTTTCGTAGATCGCCGTGACATAGGCGCTGACCCAGTAGTAATCACCGTTCTTCGCCCGGTTCTTGACCACGCCCATCCATGGCCTGCCCTCCTTGATCGTCTCCCACATATGGCCGAACACTGCTGGCGGCATATCCGGGTGGCGCACGATGTTATGGGGCTGGCCGATCAATTCTTCGCGGGTGAAGCCGCTGATGGCGACGAAGGCGTCGTTGCAGTAGGTGATCCGGCTGTTCAGGTCGGTGGTGGAGATGAGCCGCTGTTCCTGCGGAAAGGTTCTTTCATGCTCAGTGACGGGCAAGTTATTGCGCATCTTGGGCGATCCCTGCTGATGAGATGGATGGGAAATTCATCACAGCAAGAAAAGGAATAGCAGAGCATTCAACTGGATGTGGGCAATGGGCCAGTATTTTTACCCTAGACACAAAGTATTAATGATCCCATGCCCGCATCACGCGGGCGTCAACTGTGCGCGGAGCAGGTCGCGGAAGGTCTGGATCAAGGGTTCGCGGCTGCGTCCTCGACGAATGATCATGGAAAAAGGCGCCTGATAGCCGAAGGTCGCCGGAGAAAGCACCCGCAGGTCGCCCTTGTCCACCCAGGCCTGGGCATAGTGTTCGGGTAGATAGCCAATGTAAGCGCCGGAAAGAACCAGAATCAGTTGCGCTTCCATGCTTTCTACGGTTGCCGCACTGTGCTTGAAGCCGTGCCGGGCCAGTTCCGCCTGGCTCCAGTAGCCACGTCCGACCATGCGCTGTTGGGTGATGACCTGCTCGGGAATGCGTCGCTCGTGATACAGCGGATGACGGTTGCTGCAATACAGCCAGTGCTGCTCGCGATACAGCGGCTGGTAGACCAGGCCACTCATTCGCGTGGAAAACGCACCGATGGCCAGGTCCAGGCGGTTATCCTGCACGCCCAGTTGCAACTCGTAGGGGCTGGACACCGAGAGGTGCAGATGCACCGCCGGGTGTTCCTGGCTATAGGCGCCGATGGCCTCGGCCAGGGGCAAGGCGCGGTCGCCGACGGTCGAATCGATCACTCCGAGATTGAGCGTGCCACGCAGTTCGCCCTTGAGCGCCGCCGCGTATTGCTCGAAGCCGTCCAGCTCGGCGAGCAGGCGCAGGGTCTCCTGATGGAACAGCTCGCCCTTGCTGGTCAGACTGAAGCCGCCACGACCGCGATGGCAAAGCACTATGCCCAACGCCCCTTCCAGTTGGCTCATGTAGGTGCTGATCGCCGAGGTGGACAGGTTGAGGTCGCGCTGGGCGTTGGCGAAGCCCTGGTGGCGCACCACGCTGGCAAAGATGCGCAGCAGCTTCAGGTCGGGCAGGTTCGAGGCCATGGCGAGGTATCCGCACGTCGGAAATCGCCACAGTCTAACCGCGCCCAGGCGAATAGTTCAGCGATAGTTCAGAAAAACCTGAACTAAGTATTTGCCGGTAGCGATTCTTCTGCCGCACTACCTTTTGCAGACTGCGCCGCACAGCAACTGTTCCAGGACTATTCCGGCTGGCTGACCGGTGTCGAGAACAGATATCAACAACTAGAACAATCGAATCGATGAGGCCCGAACCGTGGACAAGATTCTTCACCAACCACTGGGCGGCAACGAAATGCCGCGCTTCGGCGGCATCGCTACCATGCTCCGCCTTCCGCACCTGCAAAGCCCTGCCGGCCTGGACGCCGCCTTCATCGGCGTGCCGCTGGACATCGGCACCTCCCTGCGCTCCGGCACCCGCTTCGGCCCGCGGCAGATCCGCGCCGAATCGGTGATGATCCGTCCGTACAACATGGCCACCGGTGCGGCGCCCTTCGACTCGCTGTCGGTCGCCGACATCGGTGACGTGGCGATCAACACCTTCAACCTGCTCGACGCCGTGCGCATCATCGAAGAAGCCTACGACCAGATCGTCGAGCACAACGTGATCCCCCTGACCCTGGGCGGCGACCACACCATCACCCTGCCGATCCTGCGTGCCCTGCACAAGAAGCACGGCAAGATCGGCCTGGTGCATATCGATGCCCACGCCGACGTCAACGACCACATGTTCGGCGAGAAGATCGCCCACGGCACCACCTTCCGCCGCGCCGTGGAAGAAGGCCTGCTCGATTGCCAGCGCGTGGTGCAGATCGGCCTGCGCGCCCAAGGCTATACCGCCGAGGATTTCAACTGGAGCCGCAAGCAGGGCTTCCGCGTGGTCCAGGCCGAAGAGTGCTGGCACAAGTCGCTGGAGCCGCTGATGGCGGAAGTCCGCGAAAAGGTCGGCGGCGGTCCGGTGTACCTGTCCTTCGATATCGACGGTATCGACCCGGCCTGGGCGCCGGGCACCGGCACCCCGGAAATCGGCGGCCTGACCACCATCCAGGCCATGGAAATCATCCGTGGCTGCCAGGGCCTGGACCTGATCGGCTGCGACCTGGTGGAGGTTTCTCCACCCTACGACACCACCGGCAACACCTCGTTGCTGGGTGCCAACCTGCTCTACGAAATGCTCTGCGTGCTGCCCGGCGTAGCCCGTCGCTAACGGAGCTTCACCCGGCAGGAGCCATGACGGCGGCCCCTTGAGCAGGGGCCCCGCTGCTACGAAGAAGTGACTACGAAGAAAAGACCCGCCGCGCCTTGTCGCAGGCGGGATCGATCTCACATAAAAAAGATAACTGGAGACACCCCATGGCCCTGGACATATTCGTTGTACTGATATACGCCGCCGGCATGCTGTTGCTGGGCTGGTACGGCATGCGCCGCGCCAAGACCCACGAGGAATACCTGGTGGCCGGACGCAACCTCGGCCCCAGCCTGTACATGGGCACCATGGCCGCCACCGTGCTGGGCGGCGCTTCCACCGTCGGCACCGTGAAACTCGGCTACGTCCATGGCATTTCCGGCTTCTGGCTGTGCGCCGCGCTGGGCCTGGGCATCATCGCCCTCAACCTGTTCCTCGCCAAACCCCTGCTGCGCCTGCGCATCTTTACCGTGACCCAGGTCCTGGAGCGCCGCTACAACCCGATGGCGCGCCAGGCCAGTGCGGTGATCATGCTCGCCTATGCGCTGATGATCGGCGTGACCTCTACCCTGGCCATCGGCACCGTACTGCAAGTGCTGTTCGAACTGCCGTTCTGGGCAGCGATCCTGCTCGGCGGTGGCGTGGTGGTGGTGTACTCGACCATCGGTGGCATGTGGTCGCTGACCCTGACCGACATCGTCCAGTTCGTGATCAAGACCGTAGGCCTGATGTTCGTCCTGCTGCCGATCTGCCTGTACCGCGTCGGCGGTTGGGACCAACTGGTAGCCAAGCTGCCGGAAGCCAGCTTCAGCCTGACCACCATCGGCTGGGACACCATCATCACCTACTTCCTGATCTACTTCTTCGGCATCCTGATCGGCCAGGACATCTGGCAGCGGGTGTTCACCGCCCGTGACGAGAATGTCGCCAAGTACGCCGGCACCACCGCAGGCGTGTACTGCGTGATCTACGGTCTGGTCTGCGCGGTGATCGGCATGGCAGCCCATGTGCTGTTGCCGGACCTGGGCAACGCCAACAACGCCTTTGCCGCCATCGTCAAAACCGCGCTGCCGGATGGTATCCGTGGCCTGGTGATCGCTGCGGCCCTGGCGGCGATGATGTCCACTGCCAGTGCCGGCTTGCTGGCCGCCTCCACCGTACTGACCGAAGACCTGCTGCCGAAGCTGCGTGGCGGCAAGCAATCGAGCCTGGCGGTGAACCGCCTGTTCACCCTGCTGACCGGTATCGCCGTACTGGGTATCGCCCTGGTGGTGGAAGACGTGATCAGCGCCCTGACCCTGGCCTACAACCTGCTGGTGGGTGGCATGCTGGTGCCGCTGATCGGTGCCATCTACTGGAAGCGCGCGACCACTCGCGGCGCCATTGTCAGCATGAGCCTGGGCTTCGTTACCGCCCTGGCGTTCATGATCAAGGACGGCATGGATGCGAATACGCCGATCTACTACAGCCTGGCGATCGGGCTGGTGAGCTTCGTGGTGGTGAGCCTGATGTCGCGGCCGGCGGTGAATGCGGCCAAACTGGCTTGAGCTGAAACAGCTTGAAATGAAAAGGGCCTGCTTCAAGCAGGCCCTTTTTCTTTGTACTTGAGTGCCCTATCGCTGGCAAGCCAGCTCCCACAGGTTCCGCACTGATCTTGAGTCTTGTGCAGTACCCTGTGGGAGCTGGCTTATCGGACCGCCGCACCGCAGCGATAGGGCCCGAGGGCTCAACACACAATCAGCAGGTTCCCTCAGCGCCGCGGCTGCCGCCTGCGCTTTTCTTCATCGGCAGGAATCGGTACCGGCTGCATCGGCGGGATCAAACCCAGGGCCACTGCAAGGTCGTGGAGCCAGTTCATGATCAGGTTTTTCATGGAATCCCCCTTGAGGGTCATCGTGGCAATCCAATGGCTACGATGTTTCAAACACATCATAGGCCCAAATCCTACAAGCCGCTCGAAGAAATCAACAGTTTCCTGATCCGGATCAAGCGCTGAGCGCCTGGCCGACAGGCGGTCCCTGGCGGCTCTCTTCCTGAAGGTTCACCCAGGCATCCAGGTTCGCTCCGCGCATGCCGCGACGCCAGACCAGCCAGGTAGTCGCCTGGTCGAAAGGCGTCTGCAACCGATGCACCGCAACATTCTCCCGGCCCGGCAGGCTGTCGAGCATCGATTGCGACATCAAGGCCACCCCGGATCCGGCAACCACGCATGCCAGCATGCTCGGGTAGGACTCGATTTCCATGGCCCGGCCCATGGCAGCATGATCGTGGGCATACCAGGCCTCCAGGCGCATGCGATAGGAGCAACCCTTGCGGAAGGTGAACACTGCCCGCCCGGCCACGTCGCGGGCGCTGCGCACCGGCGGATGATCGGGTTCGGTGAGCAGGACCAGGGTTTCCTCGCATAGCGGCACGCCATCCAGGCCCGACAGCGACAGCGGCCCGTCCAGCAACGCGGCGTCGAGGCGGCCGGCCAGCAGGCCTTCCAGCAGCTCGCCGCTGGGCGCGGTCTGCACCTGCAGGTTCACTGCCGGATAGGCCTTGTGATAACGCGCGAGCAAGTCCGGCAGATGGATCGCCGCCGTGCTGTACATGCAGCCCAGCACGAACTCCCCCGCCGGCTGGCCACCCTGCACCGCAGCGAAGGCCTCGTCATGCAGGGTCAGCATGCGTCCGGCGTAATCCAGCAGCACCTTGCCGGCGGGCGACAGTTGCAGGCGCTGGCGTTCTCGGTGAAACAGCTCGACGCCAAGCTGCTCTTCAAGCTGGCGCAGGCGCGTCGAGAGGTTCGACGGCACCCGGTGCAACTGTTCGGCGGCGCGGGTCACCGAGCCGGTCTCGGCGACAGCCTGGAAAATGCGCAACTGGCTCAGCTCCACACCGATTCTCCAAAATTGAACAAGTAGCTCAGTATTATTCAATTTTTCAGAATGACAACCACCAGTAGTCTGACGGCATCGAACGATTCCTCTGACAGGAGCACCGGACATGTCGCCAACCCTGCGTTTGATCGCCAGCTTCGTGGCCTTGATGATGGCCATGGGCATTGGCCGTTTCGCACTTACTCCGCAACTGCCGCACCTGGTGAGCGAAGGCCAGTTGAGCCTGACCACCGCCGGGCTGGTGGCCGCCGCCAATTACCTCGGTTATCTGCTGGGTGCGCTGGACGCGATGTTCGCCCGGCGTCCAGACCAGGTACGCCTGCGCCTTAACCTTGGCCTGTGGTTATGCGTGATGCTGACCCTGGTGTCGTTCGAGGCCGATGGTTTCATCGTCCATGCCCTGCTGCGCTTTGGCACCGGCGTGGCCAGTGCCTGGGTGCTGGTGATGATCACCAGCCTCAGCCAGCCCCTTGCGGCACGCAGCAATCTGCCGCGACTCGGCGCGCTGGTATTCGCCGGGCCAGGCCTGGGGATCATGCTCACCGGCCTGCTGGCGCTGGTGTCCAACCTGTTTGGTTTGGGCTCGGCACCGCTTTGGCTGATCTACGCCGGCGCTGCACTGGTCATGCTGCTGGCGGTGCGGCCGATGCTGCCGCAACCCGAGGACACCCCGTTGCAACCTGCCAGCGGCCTGACCGTCCATCCAACCCGGGGCATCGCCCGCCTGGGCCTGATCTACGGTCTGTACGGCATCGGCTACATTATCCCGGCCACCTTCATGTCGCAGATGGCCAACGCGCGGTTTCATGGGCAGTGGATGGCCGACCTGTTCTGGCCCGGCTTCGGTCTCGCAGCAGCCGTTGGCGTGATGCTGCTGAGCCTGCGTCGCCCGACGACCAACGGCACGCCGCGCTGGCTGATGCTGACCCTGTGGCTGCAGGCGGCCGGCGTATTCGCCTGCCTGATGGGTGATGGCCTGGGCCTGGCCCTGGGCGTGATCCTCTGCGGCACGCCATTCCTGGCCTGCATGCAATTGGTGATGCAACGTTCGCGGGAACTGGCACCGCACGCCCCCCAGCGCAATGCCGGCTTGCTGACCGCCTGCTTCGCCCTCGGCCAGTTGGGCGGCCCGTTGCTGGCGGCGCTGAGCAACCAGCTTGCCGGCAGCCTGCAACCGGCACTGCTGGCGGCCGGCAGCGGCTTGCTCGTGGCCGGCCTGCTGACCTTGCGCCCTACCGTTGTCCCAGCAGCGTGCGCAACCGCCTGCGCACCCACTGCTCGGCGCTGACCAGGACAATGCCCAGCAGCACGCAGATGGCGCCGAGAACGAAGTTGGCGCTCAAGGGTTCGTCGAGCAGCAGCACACCGAACGTCACGCCGAAGATAGGCGTGACGAAGGAAAACACCGCCAGGTTCGAGGCCAGGTATTTGCGCAACAGCCAGAACCAGGTCAGGTAGCTGAAGAACGACACCACCAGGGCCTGGAACAGGACGCTGCCGATGGCGATGGGGGTCAGGACCACGTGGGTGATCTTGCCGCTGAACGCCGCAATCAACAGCAGGCCGACGAAGCCCACTGCCAACTGGTAGAACAGGGTCAGGGTCGCCGGCGCTTCCGACAGCCGCGAGCAACGCACCACCACGGTGGTAGCGCCCCAGGCTGCGCCGGCCAGCACGCCAAAGGCATCGCCCAGCAGCATCGGACCATTAAGGTCCTGCAACGACAGGCCACCGGCGAACGCCACGGCGATCCCGCAGAACGACAGCAGGATGCCCAGCCACTGCAAGGGCCGCAGGCGTTCGCTGGGCAGGCTGAAATGCAGGCCGAGGGCGGTGAATACCGGGGCGGTATAAAGGAATACCGACATATGCGCCGCCGAGGTCAGCAGCAAGCCTTCGGCGATGAACAGGAACTCCAGGCCAAACAACGCGCCGGCCAGCAATCCGGCCTTCCAGGTCGTACCGAGCTGCTCCCAGCCGCCGCGCCAGCACATCAATAGCCCGACCAGCAGCGCAGAAATACCGGAACGGGTTGCCGCCTGCATCACCGGTGCGATGTCGGCGGCAGCCATTTTCACTACGACCTGCTGGATACCCCAGATCAGGCACAAGCCCAGCATGACCTGGAAGGCGAAGGCATCGGGGTTGCGGCGGGCATCGCTCATCGCTCCCCCCCGGACTCTGGCAACGGCATGACCACCTCTTGGCAGCGAAGAATTGGCGCCAATTATCAGTGAGGCTCGCCAGCCATTACCAGATATGTCTGCACCATTTTCAGGCGATCTGCGCTTTCGACGCGACCTCTTCGAACGTGGCCTCATCCAGGGCGTCGGCCTGTTCGTTGAGCACCTGGCGCGGATGGTCGTTACCGGGGATGCTGCTGTCGATCAGGCTCAACAGGCGCGAGCCGCGCTCGGTCAGCACGTAGTTCTCTCCGTTGCCGCCCTCGCTTTCCGGGCGATCGGCGATATAGCCACGTTCCAGAAGCAGGCGTTCGTAGTCGCAGGCGCGGGTTTTCAGGTGATCGACGTCCGGCACCGGCTCGCCAGCCGCCGCCAGTTGCGCGGCGTGCTGTTCGGCGTAAGGGCGCGGAGTGAAATGCTGGTCGGCGCTGCTCTGCACTTCGTGGAGCAGGCGTTCGATCAGGTCCCAGTCATACACAGTGCTCATGGCAAAAGGCCTCGCGTGGTGACAGTCAAGGTTGTGACCGACCCGGTTCGCCGCGGTTCGACTGAACTTTCCAGACGGCGCCGGCCTCAACCGGGAACCTGAACAAGGAGGCTCGACCATGAAAACCCTGATGACACTCACCGCCACCGCCAGCCTGCTGTTCGCCCTGCCAGGCTGGGCCTGCACGCTGGAGGAGGCAACGGAGAAACGTGAGGAACTGGCCAAGGAAGTGACCCGGTTGACCGAGCAGAATCCGCAGAAGGCCAAGGAGATCAATGAGGAATTGCGGGGGATGAAGCTGGGAACCGAGTCGAAGGATCTGCCGGACAAGTGCCAGTTGATCGACAAGCGGTTGCAGGAGTTGCGCGAGGCCGAGAAAAAGACCTGATCTTGCAGTGGATTTGAGGGCCCTATCGCTGGCAAGCCAGCTCCCACAGTGTGGGAGCTGGCTTGGCAGCGATAGGGCCCTCAAGGGCAACAGATTACTCGGCTGCCGGAGCGCGCTTCTTCAGCGGCGCCAAGCCATCGGAACTGGCTAGCGGCGCATTCGGACGCGGCTTGGCGGTAGGCTTGCGCTTGGCCACGGCCTTCTTGTCACCCTTCTTGTCGGTCTTTTTCTTTTTCGCCCCTGCCGCCTTGCCCGAGGCCTTGACCTTCTTCGGCCCGCTGTAGGTGCCCTTGACTTCCTTGATCACCCGGCGCTCGAAGCTCTGCTTCAGGTAGCGCTCGATGCTCGACATCAGGTTCCAGTCGCCATGGCAGATCAGCGAAACCGCCAGGCCATCGGCGCCCGCGCGGCCAGTACGGCCGATACGGTGCACGTACTCGTCGCCACTGCGCGGCATGTCGAAGTTGATCACCAGGTCCAGGCCGTCGACATCCAGGCCACGGGCCGCCACGTCGGTGGCCACCAGCACTTTCGCATTGCCGGTCTTGAAGCGTTCGATGGCCAGCTTGCGGTCTTTCTGGTCCTTGTCGCCGTGCAGGACGAAAGCCTTCACGTCCTTGGCCACCAAGTGGCCGTAGATGCGGTCGGCCATGACCCGGGTGTTGGTGAAGATGATCGCCTTTTCATAGGTTTCGTTGGCCAGCAGCCACTGGGCGATCTGCTCCTTATGCTGGTTGTGGTCGGCCGTGATGATCTGCTGGCGGGTGGTTTCGTTGAGCTGGCTGACGGCGTTGAGCATCAGGTGCTCGGGGTCCTTGAGCACCTTGCCGATCATGTCGCGCAGGCCGGCGCCGCCCGTGGTGGCGGAGAACAGCAGGGTCTGGGCACGGTTCGGGCACAGGCCGCAGAGACGTTCGACGTCCTCGGCGAAGCCCATGTCGAGCATGCGGTCGGCTTCGTCGAGAACCACCACCTGCACATGCTCCAGGTCCAGGTTGCCGGCGTTCAGGTGCTCCAGCATGCGCCCCGGAGTGCCGACCAGGATATCCGGGACCTTGCGCAGCATCGCCGCCTGTTCCTTGAAGTCCTCGCCGCCGGTGATGATCCCCGACTTGATGAAGGTGAACTGGGCGAAACGCTCGATCTCCTTGAGGGTCTGCTGCGCCAGTTCACGGGTCGGCAGCAGGATCAGGGCGCGGATTTCGACGCGCTTCTGGTTCAGGTCGACCAGACGGTTGAGCACCGGCAGGACGAAGGCCGCGGTCTTGCCGCTCCCGGTTTTCGCCGTCACCCGCAGGTCACGTCCTTGCAAGGCCAGGGGAATGGCCGCGGCCTGCACCGGCGTCGGCTCGACAAAGTTGAGTGCGGCGACGGCTTTGAGCAGGCGTTCGTGCAGGGCGAAATCGGAGAACACGGATGTAACCTCGGGCATGTGCAGAAATTCAGCCACATAGGGTAACGTTTTCCACCGCCGGAGCCGAATTTCTTTTTGCCCCGAGGGTGCCTGCGCGGCTCTAATGGACGGCCTGTTTTTCCCGTTCGCGAGATTTTCCGTCCTCCATGGCTATCCAACAATTCTGGCAAGACGCCCTCGACCTCTGGGGCACCCTCGACCAGCACCCCTTGCTGCACGCCGGTCTCGGCCTGACGACGCTGCTCATCGTCGCCCTGCTGCTGGGCCGTGTGGCACGCTTCGTCATCCTCCATGCGGGCAAGCTGCTCAGCCGACAACCGGCGCTGCACTGGCTCAAGGACCTGCTGCACAACAAGGTGTTCCACCGCCTGGCGCAGATCACCCCGTCGCTGGTGGTGCAGTTCGGACTCAAGCTGGTGCCCGGGCTGAGCGCCACCAGCCAGCACTTCCTCGGCAACGTCGCGCTGGCCTTCACCATCCTGTTCCTGCTGTTCGCCGTCGCCGCCCTGCTTGACGCGTTGCTGGATATCTATGCCCGCACCGAACACGCGCGCACCCGCTCGATCAAGGGCTATGTGCAACTGGCGAAGATGGTCCTGTACGTGTTCGGCGCGATCGTCATCGTCGCCACCCTGATCGACCGCTCGCCGCTGTTGCTGCTGTCCGGTCTCGGTGCGATGTCGGCGGTGATCCTGCTGGTGTACAAGGACACCCTGCTGTCGTTCGTCGCCAGCGTGCAGCTCACCAGCAACGACATGCTGCGGGTCGGCGACTGGATCGAGATGCCCCAGGTCGGCGCCGACGGCGATGTGGTGGATATCACCCTGCATACGGTGAAGGTGCAGAACTTCGACAAGACCATCGTCTCCATCCCCACCTGGCGCCTGATGAGCGAGTCCTTCCGCAACTGGCGCGGCATGCAGCAATCCGGCGGGCGGCGGATCAAGCGCAGCCTGTTCATCGATGCTGGCGGCGTGCGCTTCCTGACTGCCGAGGAACAGCACCGCCTGGGCGACGTGCGACTGCTCAAGGACTACCTGGCGCAAAAGCGCAACGAGCTGCACCGCTGGAACGAATCCCAGGGCCAGGTCGCGGAACTCGCAGCCAACCGCCGCCAGCTCACCAACATCGGCACCTTCCGCGCCTTTGCCCTCGCCTACCTGAAGAACCATCCCGACGTGCAGCAAGGCATGACCTGCATGGTCCGGCAGATGCAGACCACCGCCGAGGGCGTGCCGCTGGAAATCTACTGCTTTACCCGCACCACGGTGTGGGCCGAGTACGAGCGGATTCAGGGGGATATCTTCGATTATCTGCTGGCGGTGTTGCCGGAATTCGGCCTGGCCTTGTACCAGCAGCCTAGTGGGAGTGACCTGCGGGCAGGGTTGCTGACAATTACTGAACAACGTCAGGCAGCTACCGACTCCGTTGCCTCCGAGTAAATCGTTGAAAACAGTCCGGATCAGGACTTTCCAGGGCAGATATATGTTAGAAAAACTGCTGGATTCGTTGAAAAAGGCTTTTGACCCTACAGAGACAGCGACATTGCCCGACCCCTTCGATACCTACTATGACGAGAAGGCGAAGCTTTTCTGCATTGGCGAGTTACCCCTGAACATCAAGAAAGAAGCGGCGCGAATGATCGAGACGAAACTGGACAGTAACGAAAGTTTTGATCGTGCCAGTCTCGACAGCCTTCAGTTGTCGGCCAAGGGCCGGGAAGTGTTCGACACGGCCCTGGCTCAATTGTGTTTCTGGATCGGGAAACTGGTGGGCACGAAAAAACGCCGGAAGGGAGACTCTCTATACCCTTGGAAATGTGCTGTGTGCCTAGTCCCGACCACGAGATTCAATGCTTGGGTAAGGCTCTCCTTTGATGAAAAAGAGAACACGGCCCTGATTTTCCTGAACATCGGCGTGCTGCTGGAGAACCTTGATCGACTCCATCGTATCCATGCAACCCCGGGCTATCTGGACTCAATCATCAACGGCAGCAAAGGCAAATTGGCACCGGAAGTGCCTACGGATCAATGTGATGGCTATCTCGCCAACTTTTCCGCCAACCCGCGTCTTCATGCCATCGCCACGGAGGTCGCTATCAAGGCCAGCATGCTCGTGGTGTTCCACGAGTATGCCCATTTCATCTGCGGTCATGTTTCATACCTCAAGGCGGAACTCGACCATTCGGAAGGAATTCATGAAGCCCCCGAGGAGCTTGATAAGGTGCTGGCCGAAGAGCTCAGACGCCACATGGAATTCGATGCCGACGAAACGGCAGGCACTATGGCCTCGATTTTCTGGAGAGAGTTCGACCACCCAGCTGTCGCCCCGGAAGACATGAAAAACGAGGCGTTTTCGATTGAGGTCATCCTCGCCGTGCTCTCGAACAACTTGATTCTCGGCCAGTATCTGCTCGACCAGCGCTACTACAGCCCGTTGTGGAGAGCTCAGCACCTCCTAGAACGTTTTTACGCGGACTTCTTTTACATCGACAAATCACTTCCCCGGCATGAGCAAGAAAATGCTAGGGAGTCCAACAGCAACGAAATGTTCCGTTTACAGATGAAGCTCGTTTCTGAACTCGAACGGGCCTACAAAATGTTGGGGCTGGGCGAAGGGCTTTCGTTCGAATACCTCACGAGGGAAATCAATACTCTGCTCAGTCACGACCAGCACGAGCTGGAGCGGTTCAGAACGGAGTTCCGCAAATACTCACCCGCGACGCACTTCATCCAGCGCGGTCAGGGCCAGACTCAGTACTAACACCTAGCCACGCCCTGAACAGCATGGACCGGGCCACTACCCAACCGACTCGCCTACAATGAGGCCAGGACGATGCTGTCGCCCAGGGCCAGGAGCCCCAACAACTCGTGCTGACTTCAGATCAGCAAGTTGGCCAATGGCCCACTGGAACATGCAGGTGGTTCATCAACGCGAGGGGACGCCGGAAACCAGGCAGGCGCCCTTATTCCACCAGTACAACCCAAGCGCGGTCGGCGCCAGGCCGAGGAGCAGCAGCACGCCCTACTGCGCGTCGCTGCTTGGCAGGCGGCATAGGTGAAGTTGGCCAGTTGCAGGAGCAGGAAGCCGATGTCGAAGTCCGGATCGATGGTTTCGAAGCGGATAACCGCCGTCCCGCCAGCGAGGTAGCTATCGACATGACCACCCAGGGAACACCCGTATTCAGCGTTGACACTTTGTACCGCCCCCTTAAGCAAGCACCGCCAGGTCAAGCTTGAAGTCCCTCTGGAACCTGAGTGCAGGGCAATAGAAAAGACAGGAGGACCTTTCTCCGAACAGGAAAAACGAGGCTGATATAGATCGAGAGATCTCCGCACTCAAATCAAGACTCGATGAATTGAAGTCAACCAAGGATATTAAGAGCGAGACCATCAACAGCTTTGATCATCTTATCGCCGACATGAGACGCCAACACCGGGACATGACTACCCAACAACTATCGCTCGAAGCAAAAATCAAAAGTTCTGCACAGATTAGACAGGAAATTGAAAGCGAAATTGAAACACTAGACTTGAATGAAGAGGCTCGGCGCGCGTTCATGTCATTCAGCGAAATTTGCACTACTCCATCGTGCGGAATGTTTTTGGTGAGTGCAGACTCATATGGGAAGAGCCTACTTTACCTACGCGACCAAATTAAGGATCTTGACACAGTCAGCACTGCAAACATACACCAGGCTGAGAGTATTGCCACACAAAAATCATGGATTGAGCGACAAATCTCTGACCTCTCGGAAAAGCGAGGCTTAGCGGAGCGGGAAGCTGGCATCGAAATGTTTATCGAAGCGATCAGCAAAATTGCGTCCGAGATCTTCGAGCTTGAACTGGAAAAGACCAAAATCAAGAAATACCAAGCACAAGAACAGTCACATCTTGAACTACAAAATCGTCGCAACAAGACGTTGACCGAACAGGAAGCACTAGGCCCAGAGCGAGAGCAATCCTTTGAGGTAGTTAAGTTCAAGCGAAACCTGGCCGAAAAAATGGCCGACTGGCTTGACACGCTAAATTCAAAGAATATCTCTAGAGATATACGTATCGACTCAGACCTCAAGCCAGTTCTCGGAACAGAAAAAATCGGGATAATAAAAGGTAGTTCGAAAGCCCGTACAGTTCTGGCTTTCCATGCTGCCCTTTGAAATCTGCACTTCCGATCCAAGCTCGCCGTTCCGTACACTGATCTTTGATACCCCACGCCAACAAGAAATCCACTCAGAAGACCTTGACGCTTACTTTAAACGCCTAAAATTAATCGCCACGCAAAATGACGCGCAGATTGTATTCTCAACAACCAGTTATCGATTTGACATTGATCCCGAACTGGATTCAGAGTGGCTTCCACGGTTCGGCGGATTCGAGCAACCAATGTATCTGGGAGACTTCCAGAACCTGATGGATTAAATGAGGTTGAGGACATACATGGCGGATGGAGTTGGCGGCCCATGGTGCTTCGGTGTTTCCTACGCAACTCCGAAACTACCCTGTCCTGCCGCCTCCTTACTTATGGCAAAGATCCCTTGGTCAAAGTTTCGGTTCGGGTGCCGACTCGCTAATTCAGCCTGGCCTTGTACCAGCAACCCAGCGGCAGTGACCTGCTCGCCGGGCTGGATGCCCTATCGGCCGGTCTCGCCGGCGAGCGCCGGGCGTTGCGTGCCGAGGCGACTGAGCCACAGTGAGGCAAGAATGATGCTCCCGCCGATGAACAACCGCCCCAGCGGCTCGTCCTGATTCCAGATCAGCAAATTGAGCAGCAGGCCCACCGGGACATGCAGGTTGTTCATCACCGCCAGGGTGCCGCCCGAGACCAGGCAGGCGCCCTTGTTCCACCAGTACAGGCCCAGCGCCGTCGGACACAGCCCCAGGAACAGCAACACGCCCCATTGCACATCGGTGGTGGGCAGGTGCTGGGCGTTGCCGAAGGCGAGGAAGGCCGGCAGCACGACGATCAACGCCCCCAGGTAGAAATAGCCGAAGCGCCGGTAATGCGGGAGATCGCTGGGGTGGCGGGCAACCAGGTGCTTGTACAGGACCTGGCCGGCAGCATAGGTAAAGTTGGCCAGTTGCAGGAGCAGGAAGCCGATGAAGAAGTCCGGGTTGATGCTGTCGAAGCGGATCACCGCCGCACCCGCCACCGCCACCAGCGCGGCGAGCAGGGCCCAGGGGTTGAAGCGGCGGTTGAGCGCGTCTTCGATCAGGGTCACGTGCAGCGGGGTGAGAATGGTGAAGAGCAGGACTTCCGGCACGGTGAGCACGCGGAAGCTGAGGTAGAGGCAGACGTAGGTGATGCCGAACTGCAAGGCACCGATTACCAGCATGGCGCGCATGAAGCGCGGCTCGACCTGGCGCCAGCGGGTCAGCGGCAGGAAGATCAGCAGGGCCAGGACGACCCTGGCCAGCACGGCGAAGTAGCTGTCGACATGGCCGGCGAGGTATTCGCCGATCAGGTTGAAGGAATACGCCTGGATCAGCGCGACGATCAGTAGGTAGCCCATGGTTGCCTCTCGGGGATCAAGGCGGCGACCTTAGCGGGTTGGGGTATCCCAGTGCAATTGTCGGGATTCTTTATTGCTCTTGAGGGCCTCATC
>NZ_JAOECN010000053.1:0-26035 GCF_029836855.1 Pseudomonas sp. GD04058 | reverse complement strand
GTGGGTGTGCGTGGCGTTCTGCGCGGCGATGTACTTCGGGGCGCGGGAACAGTTGAGTACCGAGGAAGACCTGGCCCTGGCCAATAGTTGACGCGACTCGGCCCCTGTGGGAGCTGGCTTGCCAGCGATAGGGCCAAACATGACAACATCATTGCCAGTGCCGGGCTCATCGCTGGCAAGCCAGCTCCCACAGGGTAAGCGTCGCTAGTAAAAAGCCCCTCATGCCTTGCGGCAGAGGGGCTTTTTCATGGCTGGTGACTTACATGTTCGGGTAGGTCGGCCCGCCGGCACCTTCCGGGGTAACCCAGGTGATGTTCTGCGAGGGATCCTTGATATCGCAGGTCTTGCAGTGCACGCAGTTCTGCGCGTTGATCTGGAAGCGCTTGCTGCCGTCTTCCTGGGTGATCACTTCGTACACGCCGGCCGGGCAGTAGCGCTGCGCCGGTTCGTCGTACAGCGGCAGGTTGGTGCCGATCGGGATACCGGCGTCGGCGAGCTTCAGGTGGCAAGGCTGTTCTTCTTCATGGTTGGTGCTGGAGAGGAACACCGAACTGAGCTTGTCGAAGCTCAGCTTGCCGTCGGGTTTCGGGTAATCGATGCGGGTCGAGTCGGCGGCCAGCTTGAGGCAGGCATAGTCCGGCTTGGTGTCGCGCAGGGTGAACGGCAGCTTGCCGCCGAACCAGTTCTGGTCGACGTAGTTGAACGCTGCACCGAGCATCGGGCCGAACTTGTGCATGGCCGGGCCGAAGTTGCGGCTGGCGAACAGTTCTTCATGCAGCCAGCTGGCCTTGAAGGCATCGACATAGCTGTTCAGCTGGTCGCCGCCTTCGCTGCCGGCGAGCAGGGCGTCGGCCACCGCTTCGGCAGCGAGCATGCCGGACTTCATCGCGGTGTGGCTGCCCTTGATCTTGGCCACGTTCATGGTACCCAGGTCGCAACCGATCAGGGCGCCGCCGTTGAACACCATCTTCGGCAGCGAGTTGATGCCGCCCTTGGCCAGGGCGCGGGCGCCGTAGCTGATGCGCTTGCCGCCTTCGAGGTACTGGCTGATCACCGGGTGGTGCTTGAGGCGCTGGAATTCGTCGAACGGCGAAAGGAACGGGTTGCTGTAGGACAGGTCGACGATCAGGCCGACCACCACCTGGTTGTTTTCCAGGTGATAGAGGAAGGAGCCACCGGTGTTTTCCTTCTTCATCACGTCCAGCGGCCAGCCGGCGGTGTGTACCACCAGGCCTTGCTCATGCTTGGCCGGATCGATTTCCCAGATTTCCTTGAGGCCGATGCCGTAGTGCTGGGTGTCAGCGTCGCTGTCGAGGTTGAAGCGCTTGATCAGTTGCTTGCCCAGGTGACCACGGCAGCCTTCGGCGAACAGGGTGTATTTGCCACGCAATTCCATGCCCGGGGTGTACATGCCGTCCTTGGGATTGCCTTCGCGATCGACGCCCATATCGCCGGTGATGATCCCGCGGACTACGCCGTTCTCGTCGAACAGCACTTCCTGGGCGGCGAAGCCCGGGTAGATTTCGACGCCCAGGTTTTCGGCCTGCTGCGCCAGCCAGCGGCACAGGTTGCCCAGGGAAATGATGTAGTTGCCCTGGTTGTGCATGGTTTTCGGCACGAACAGGTCAGGGACCTTGATCGAGCTGCTGCCGTCCTTGAGCACGTAGATATCGTCGCGCTTGACCTCGGTGTTCAGCGGCGCGCCGAGTTCTTTCCAGTCCGGGAACAGTTCGTTCAATGCGCGCGGTTCGAATACCGCGCCGGAGAGGATATGCGCACCGACCTCGGAGCCTTTCTCGACCACGCAGACGCTGATTTCGCTACCGGCTTCGGCGGCCTTCTGCTTCAGTCGGCAGGCGGCGGACAGGCCCGCCGGGCCTGCGCCGACGACGACCACGTCGAATTCCATGTATTCGCGTTCCACAGGTTCTCTCCTACTCAAGGCTCTCGGTTTTTTCTAATGGGGTGCAAGGCGGTCACATCGAAGGGGCGATTCTGTAGCTTCGGGGGGTGACGTACTACACCGCTTTCTCTTGGCCGCGCATTATATCTACACCACTTGCGCGGTCCAATACAAACGTTTGTTTGAATTTGCCGAAGCCCAGTAAAATCAAAGTGGCGCGGCTTGAAGCTGGCGGTTTTGCCGTATTGACCGGATTGGGCGTTACGGTCAAGATACGGGCGGTTTTACGCTCGCCGTAGGCTTACCGTCGGATGCAGGAGCACCCCTAAAGACCTGGCTAAACGCAGGGCAGTTACGCCAAACCGGGGTTTTGTAGTGAAGTCTACACGTCACCACAAGAAATGACCCACGGGTTTTGCGATGAAGGGTCGAAACGGGACTGCCCGGTCAGTCCGGCTTCGTCCCTCCGGATGCGTTTTTAGAGGTGCCCTTGTACCGTGCAATCGCCGGGTCCGGCCCAGGCGATATTCTTTTCACCGGAGAGTAACGAGGAATCCATGAAGGTTCTTGTAGCTGTCAAACGAGTGGTCGACTACAACGTCAAGGTTCGCGTCAAGGCGGACAACTCCGGCGTCGACCTCGCCAACGTCAAAATGTCCATGAACCCCTTCTGCGAGATCGCCGTCGAAGAAGCCGTACGCCTGAAAGAAAAAGGCGTGGCCAGCGAGATCGTCGTCGTTACCGTCGGTCCTGCCACTGCCCAGGAACAACTGCGTACCGCCCTGGCCCTGGGTGCCGACCGCGCTGTGCTGGTCGAGTCCGCCGAAGAACTGACTTCCCTGGCCGTTGCCAAGCTCCTCAAGGCCGTTGTCGACAAGGAACAGCCTCAGTTGGTCATCCTCGGCAAGCAGGCCATCGACAGCGACAACAACCAGACCGGCCAGATGCTGGCTGCGCTGACCGGCTTCGCCCAGGGCACCTTCGCCTCCAAGGTCGAAGTCGCTGGCGACAAGGTCAACGTCACCCGTGAAATCGACGGCGGCCTGCAGACCGTCGCCCTGAACCTGCCGGCGATCGTCACCACCGACCTGCGCCTGAACGAGCCGCGCTACGCGTCGCTGCCGAACATCATGAAGGCCAAGAAGAAGCCGCTGGAGACCGTTACTCCGGACGCGCTGGGCGTTTCCACCGCCTCGACCAACAAGACCCTGAAAGTCGAAGCGCCTGCTGCACGCAGCGCGGGCATCAAGGTCAAGTCGGTTGCTGAACTGGTCGAGAAACTGAAGAACGAGGCGAAGGTAATCTAAATGACTATCCTGGTTATCGCTGAACACGAAAACGGTGCCATTGCACCCGCTACCCTCAACACCGTTGCCGCTGCCGCCAAGATCGGTGGCGACATCCACGTCCTGGTCGCTGGCCAGAACGTCGGTGGCGTAGCCGAAGCTGCCGCCAGGATCGCTGGCGTGGCCAAGGTGCTGGTTGCCGACAACGCTGCCAATGCCCACTTCCTGCCAGAGAACGTAGCGCCGCTGGTAGCGGAGCTGGGCAAGGGCTACAGCCACGTGCTGGCACCTGCCACCTCCAACGGCAAGAACGTCCTGCCGCGCGTTGCCGCACTGCTGGACGTCGACCAGATCTCCGAGATCATCTCGGTTGAGTCCGCCGACACCTTCAAGCGTCCGATCTACGCCGGCAACGCCATTGCCACCGTGCAATCGACCGCTGCGGTCAAGGTCATCACCGTTCGCGCCACCGGCTTCGACGCCGTTGCCGCCGAAGGTGGTTCGGCCGCTGTCGAAGCCGTTGCTGCCGCCCACGACGCAGGCAAGTCGGCCTTCGTTGGCGAAGAGCTGGCCAAGTCCGACCGTCCTGAGCTGACCGCTGCCAAGATCGTCGTTTCCGGCGGCCGCGGCATGCAGAACGGCGACAACTTCAAGCACCTGTACGCCCTGGCCGACAAGCTGGGCGCGGCAGTCGGCGCTTCCCGCGCTGCAGTCGACGCAGGTTTCGTACCGAACGACATGCAGGTCGGCCAGACCGGCAAGATCGTTGCGCCACAGCTGTACATCGCCGTCGGTATCTCCGGCGCGATCCAGCACCTGGCCGGCATGAAGGACTCGAAAGTCATCGTCGCGATCAACAAGGACGAAGAAGCGCCGATCTTCCAGGTGGCCGACTACGGCCTGGTGGCGGATCTGTTCGAAGCCGTTCCTGAGCTGGAGAAGCTGGTTTAATCCAGTCGCTTCACTTATAAAGGGCCCGGTTGTGCGGGGCGTGCACGGTGGTTTTTCCACGGTGCTACGCTCCGGGCAGCCGGGCTTTTGTTTTTTTGCGGTCGAAGAAGGGGCGTGTGATGGTGCGGTTTGCTCGAACGGGAACGCTGGCAATGCTCGGATTGGCGTGCTTGCCGTCGCTGGCGATGGCAGCCGGCAAATGCGAGCGGCTGGTAGCGACGGGCAGCCCGGATGCGCCGCCGTATTCGTGGCGCGATCCGCAGGACCCACGCCACTTGATGGGTGCCAGCGTCGATCTGCTCAAGCAGGTCGCCGGCGAGTTGGGCCTCAAGGTCGAAGTGCTCTATTCCGGCAAGCGCAGCGAGGCCCAGGACGAGGTGCGCAGCGGGCGCATGGACCTGTTGGTCGACGCGCCGCTGGCAGTGAGCGAGCTGACATCGGTCGATTACATTCATCCGCCGGTGCTGCAGAACGAGTACGTGGTCTGGACCCGGCATGATTCCACGCTGGTCTATGACAATCTGGCCGACCTGCACAAGCACCAGGGCGCCATTTCCGAAAAGTCCCGGCTGACCCCGGAATTCGCGGCGTTCAGCAAGGCCGAACTGACGCTGGTGCAGGTGCCCAACCTGACCCAGGCCATGCAGAAGCTCCTGCTTGGCCAGGTTGACTACGTGCTTGCCGGGCGCTACTCGGGCATGGCCATGGCGCGCAGCCTGGGCATGGCCGATGACCTCGTGGCCCGTGGACAGGCCCTCGATCATCCGGGGCTGTTCCTGGCGCTGTCGCACAATTCCGCCTGCAACGACGCCTGGTTACGCGGACAGTTGGCGAAAAAGCTGACAGAATTGCCGGCTTCTGGCGTAGTCCAGGCGGCGGTGCAACGCAATGTCGAGCGCTGGCAGGCGCAGTTGCAGGCGCCGCTCGATGCCCAAAAACAGTAGGAATGCCCTGTGAGAATCCAATCGCTATTCGCCGCCCTGGCGCTGCTGGCCCTGGTCGGTTGTGCCAGTGACCCGGCCCCCCACGAGCAGATGCGCCTGTCCGAGCAGGCGCTGGAGCAGGCCAAGGCCGTCGGTGCCACCGACGACGTCGCCGAGCTCAAGCTGGCCGAAGAAAAGCTGGAGCGTGCCCGTTCCAACATGCTGAGCGAGTCATTCCGCGATGCGCGGATGCGCGCCGAACAGTCCGAGCTGGATGCGCGCCTGGCCGAAGCCAAGGTGCTGACCCTGAAGAGCCAGGAACAACTGACCCTGCTGCAATCCCGGGTGGACCGTCTTCGCAAGCAACTGGGGGAGCAACGGTGAGTTCGATCAAGCCTTTGGCAGTGCTGGCGATTGCCGGCGTTCTCGGTTTGCAGGGTTGCGCCAGCCAGCGCAGCGAAGAGGCACTGGACCAGGCGAGCACGGCCTTCCAGTCGGTGAAGGACGATTCCAACGTGTTGCGCAGCGCGCCACGGGATGTGATCCGGGCAGGCGAGTCGCTGGCCAAGGCCGAGCGACTCGCCAGCTACTGGGGAACGGGCAGCGATGTGCGCCACTACGCCTACCTGAGCCAGCGCTACAGCCAGATCGCCCGCGAGCATAGCAACCTGGTGCTCAACCAGGAGCGCCAGGCCAAGCTGGAGCTGGAGCGCCAGCGCCTGCAACTGGCCTTGCGCGAAGCCAAGCTGGCCAGTGTGCAACAGCAGGGCAAGTGGCTGGAGGAGCAGATCGTCAGCCTGGCCACCAACGACACCGATCGTGGCCTGGTGATGACCCTGGGGGATGTGCTGTTCGATACCGGTGAGGCGGAGCTGAAGAGTTCGGCCAGCCGTACCGTGCTGAAGCTGGTGCAGTTTCTTCAGTTGAACCCCAAGCGCGTGGTGCGTATCGAGGGTTATACCGACAGCACCGGCAACCCCGATGACAACCTCAAACTGTCGCGGGATCGCGCGCAGTCGGTGGCCGACATGCTGGTGGACCTGGGCGTCGACGAGAAGCGCATCAAGGTGATCGGCTACGGCGATCAGTATCCTGTCGAGGCAAATGCCTCGGAGCGGGGCAGGGCGCAGAATCGTCGGGTGGAGATCGTGTTCTCCGACGAGAAGGGCAGGCTCGGCGCCGAGCGGTAAGGGGGGTGTCAGTTCTGAAGAAAACCCGGTGATCGAAAGATCCCGGGTTTTTTGTTGTGCTGAAGGGCCTCATCGCTGGCAAGCCAGCTTCCACAGGTTTTGTGTGCACCGCGAACCCTGTGGGAGCTGGCTTGCCAGCGATGAGGCCCTCAGCCACAACTTATACCCAAGCGCCGCTTTGCTTCCCCGCGACACAGCTGTATTGTCTGCTGAATTGCAATCTGTCCCGGTACACTTGCCAACTGTTACGGTATTCTCAGCGGCAGATCACACAAGAACAACGGGACTGCCTGCGTGTCGAGAGAAGGATCCATGACCAACCTGTTGCTTTACCAGCGTATCGCCCAGCAACTCGCCGAAGACATTCGTCGCGGTGTTTACCAGCCGGGAGAGCGTGTGCCGTCCGTGCGCAAGATGAGCTCGCAACTTAATGTGAGCCATGCAACGGTGCTCCAGGCTTATGCCAATCTCGAAGACCAAGGCCTGATCCGGGCTCGGCCGCAGTCTGGTTATTACGTCCACCAGACCCCTGCGCTGACTGCGTCCACCCCCGATATCGCGCGGGTCGAGCGGCCTGGCCTGGTCACCCGGGCCAGCATCATCCAGCAGGTACTGACCGAAGCCCGCCGCGATGGCGTATTCCCGCTCGGGGCGGCCGTGCCTCATGTGGACTATCTGCCGGTCCGGGCGTTGCACCAGCAACTGGCCAAGGTCACCCGTTTCCAAAGCCCGCGGGCGTTCAGCTATATGTTCAGCCCTGGCTTCGAACCGCTGCGCCGGCAGATTGCCATTCGCATGCGCGACGCCGGGGTGGTGGTCGATCCGTCCGAGGTGGTGGTCACCCATGGGTGCGTCGATGCCTTGCAGATGTCGCTGCGGGTACTGACCCGCCCGGGTGACCTGATCGCTGCTGAGTCGCCAACCTACTACGGTTTGCTGCAACTGGCGGATCTGCTGGGCCTGAAGGTTATCGAGATTCCCAGCGACCCCTCCACCGGGATCAGCCTCGAGGCGCTGCAACTGGCGGCGAACCAGTGGTCGATAAAGGCGCTGGTGCTGACGGCGCGCCTGAGCAACCCTCTGGGCGGGACGATTCCGGAAGAGCGGCAGAAGCAGCTGTTGCGCCTGTCGTCGGATTTCAATATCCAGATCATCGAGGACGATATCTACGGCGAACTGATGTTCGAGCAAGGCAAGACCAAGTCGCTCAAGGCCTTCGATCGCCTGGGGCGGGTCATCTACTGTTCGAGTTTCTCCAAGACCCTGTCGCCGGGGGTGCGCATCGGCTGGATGATCGCCGGCAACTACCAGCAGGAAATCCAGCGGCTGCAGACCTTCAGCACTCACTCGGCATGCAGCGTGACCCAGATGGGGGTGGCCGCCTACCTCGAAAATGGAGGTTACGACCGCCATCTGCGCTTTATCCGCCAGGAATATCGGAAAAATCTCAGCGCTTATCAGTTGGCCGTGCAGCAGTACTTCCCCGAAGGCACGCAAATGACCCGACCAACGGGTGGCTTCATTCTTTGGGTCAGCTTGCCGGGCAGGGTGAATACCCAGGAACTGCATGTGCGGGCCTTGCAGCAGGGCATCAGCATTGCGCCGGGGCTTATCTTCAGCAACACCGAGCAGTTCAACCACTGCATTCGCCTCAACTGCGGGATCCCCTGGAATCGCGAGGCGGAGAGGGCGCTGATGACCCTGGGCATGCTGGCCAGCCAGCTGTGCCAGGAAACGGCCAGTGCTGGCTATCTGTAATCTGCACCTTGTCAGGCAGGTCTGGAACGGGGAGCATAGGCACTTTCCCCTGGTAGTCTGTCGTTGCCTATGACTCTCTTGCGTTGTGTCGGCCTGGTGTTGGCGGGGTTGCTCGCGGTGTCTTCGGTAGACCCGGTAATGGCAGCTTCCGAGGCCAGGCCGCAGGTCCAGAAAACCGCTAATGACACTGCCAGCAAAGCATCGCCGGCCAAGCCTGCTACAGCGACCAAAAAGCCGGTGAAGGTCAGCAAGACTCCCGCACGCAAGAAAGCCGATGCGATTGCTGCGCCCTTGCCCAAGGCCAGGTTGGACCTGAGCCTTCCGCCTGATCTGATGGAGGGCATGAAGCCGGTGGAAGAGATCGAGGCGGAGGTGCGCAAGCCGCTGCTGCCAGCGATGTTCGGGGAAAAACCGCAGGCCGACAGCCCGTTCCAGCTCAACGGGCGGCTGCTCAGCAACGAAATGCAGTTGCAGCTGCGCAACGATATGCGCCAGCAGGAAATCGAAGGCGCTGCCATCGACTTCGAATTCAAGCAGTAAGGCTCTGAAAACGAGAACCGACCGGTCAGCGATATTTCATCCTGTCGGGAATTTCAAACGCCTGTTTTAGTCGTTACTATCCTTTCATCCGCACCATTTGCGTCCCCGAGGTTCTGATTCATGAAATGCCGAGAAGGCTGCGGCGCGTGCTGCATAGCGCCATCGATCAGCTCGTTCATTCCCGGCATGCCTGATGGCAAGCCGGCTGGCGAGCGCTGCATTCATCTCTCTGCGGTCAACCTGTGCAATCTGTTCGGACAGCCGGAGCGTCCGGCGGTCTGTTCCGGTTTCAAGGCGGATATCGAGGTGTGTGGCAGCGATCGCGACGAGGCGATCAGGATCATCGGTTGGTGGGAGCAAATGACTGCGGCCTGAAAGCCGGATCTTCGACAATAAGGAAAACAAGCGGATGAGATCGTTCAAGCATGTAGCTGTAATCGTAGGTTTGACTGCCTTGTCGAACGTGGCCTTTGCCGAGCAATGGCAAGAGGTGAAGAACGAGCAGGGCATCCAGGTCTCCCTCAGTGATGTGGCGGGCTCCAAGTACAAGGCTTATCGCGGCGTCACCCTGATCAAGGCGCCGGTGGCGACCATTGCCAGGCTGCAGGAGGATGTGGCGGGTTCCTGTGCCTGGATCCACGAGTGCAAGATGCAGAAGCTGCTCAAGCATGAAGGCAACCAGAGCTGGACCTATGCCCAGTTCAATACGCCGTGGCCGGTGACCGCGCGGGACTCGGTGCTGCATATCACTACCGAGCAGGGCGCTGATGGCAGCGTAACGCGCACGATCGAGGCGGCGCCGACCTACCAGCCACAGGACAAGGACTTCGTGCGGGTGGCGGCGGCCAACGGTTTCTGGAAGCTGGTGCCCAAGGGCGATGCCACCGAGGTGACCTACCAGTTGCACACCGATCCGGGTGGTAGCGTGCCGTCCTGGTTGTCGAACAAATTCGTCGTCGAGGCGCCGTTCAACACCTTGAAGGCGTTGAAGGAGAAAGCCGAAGCGGCGAAGTGAGGCGTAACAGTTGCCGGGTTTCCTAAGCAAGTCCGCAACTGTGATGCGGTCTCTGTGGGAGCTGGCAAGCCAGCTCCCACAGGGCAATAAAAAAGGCTGCCGGATGGCAGCCTTTTTGCGTTCGGCCGAGGCCTACTTGCGGTCTTCCAGCTTGACCAGGTCGCGGGACTCGTAGCCGGTGTACAGCTGGCGAGGACGGCCGATCTTGTAAGGGCTGGAGAGCATTTCCTTCCAGTGCGAGATCCAGCCGACGGTCCGCGCCAGGGCGAAGATCACGGTGAACATGCTGGTCGGAATGCCGATCGCCTTGAGGATGATGCCCGAGTAGAAGTCGACGTTCGGGTACAGCGAGCGCTCGATGAAGTACGGATCGGTCAGGGCGATCTCTTCCAGGCGCATCGCCAGTTCCAGTTGCGGATCGTTGGTGATGCCCAGCTCGCGCAGGACTTCGTCGCAGGTCTGCTTCATCACGGTGGCGCGCGGGTCACGGTTCTTGTAGACGCGGTGACCGAAGCCCATCAGCTTGAACGGATCGTTCTTGTCCTTCGCCTTGGCGATGAACTTGTCGATGTTGGACACATCGCCGATCTCGTCGAGCATGGTCAGCACGGCCTCGTTCGCACCGCCGTGGGCAGGGCCCCACAGTGCAGCGATACCGGCGGCGATGCAGGCGAACGGGTTGGCGCCCGAGGAGCCGGCCAGGCGCACGGTGGAGGTGGAGGCGTTCTGTTCGTGATCGGCGTGGAGGATGAAGATCCGGTCCATCGCCTTGGCCAGTACCGGGCTGATCGGTTTGATCTCGCACGGGGTGTTGAACATCATGTGCAGGAAGTTTTCCGCATACGACAGGTCGTTGCGCGGGTACATCATGGGCTGGCCCATGGAGTACTTGTAGACCATCGCGGCCAGGGTCGGCATCTTGGCGACCAGGCGAACGGCGGAGATTTCCCGGTGCTGCGGGTTATTGATGTCCAGCGAGTCGTGGTAGAACGCCGACAGGGCGCCGACCACGCCGCACATCACGGCCATCGGGTGGGCGTCGCGGCGGAAGCCGTTGAAGAAGGACTTCAACTGCTCGTGCACCATGGTGTGGTTCTTCACGGTGCTGACGAACTGGGCCTTCTGCTCGGCGTTCGGCAGTTCGCCGTTGAGCAGCAGGTAGCAGGTTTCGAGGTAGTCGGATTGCTCGGCGAGCTGTTCGATCGGGTAGCCACGATGCAGCAGGATGCCCTTGTCGCCGTCGATGTAGGTGATCTTCGACTCGCAGGATGCGGTCGCCATGAAACCAGGGTCGAAAGTGAAGTGACCCGTGGCCCCCAACCCTCTGACGTCGATAACATCTGGACCAACGGTGCCGGTTAAAATGGGCAGCTCGACGGGGGCTGCGCCCTCGATGACCAACTGCGCTTTTTTGTCAGCCATGTGGCCTCCTATTAATGCTTGAAATCATCTGACAGACCCCCCACGCAGGGCCCGCACCACTATAGTGAGATAAATTCGAATGTCAATTTGCCTAAAGCACGGTTGTAATGGGGTTTAGGCCCTGTTTTTCCTCGAAAATGTCGCCCGTTTACGCCTTTTGTTCGATAAAGGCAATGCGCTATTTGGGCTACCCCTTCACGTTGTCATTAGTAGCCTAACTGTCTATACTCGGCACCCGACCGCCAGGGGCATCCGCGCCCGTCTGACTGGGGGTCGCCGCTCCCTGGGTGGTGGGTACCTGACCAGTACACTTACCAACAACTTTGCCCTGCTTGCTAGGGGCTCTTCAGTGTGAAAAAAGCCGTGAAAAGCCAACGACCTGTAAACCTAGACCTAAGGACCATCAAACTCCCGATCACTGCTTACACGTCCATTCTTCACCGCATCTCCGGCGTCATCCTGTTCCTGGGCCTGGCCATCATGCTTTATGCATTGGGCAAATCCCTGGGTTCCGAGGAAGGCTTTGGCGAGGTGAAGGCGTGTCTGACCAGTCCGCTGGCCAAGTTCGTGTTCTGGGCTCTGCTGTCCGCCTTGCTGTATCACCTGGTGGCCGGTGTGCGCCATCTGATCATGGACATGGGCATCGGCGAGACGCTGGAAGGCGGTAAGCTGGGCTCGAAAATCGTCATCGTCATCTCCGTGGTGGTGATCGTGCTGGCAGGAGTTTGGATATGGTAACCAACGTCACGAACCTTTCGCGTTCGGGCCTCTATGACTGGATGGCGCAGCGCGTTTCTGCGGTCGTTCTCGCGGCTTATTTCATTTTCCTGATCGGCTACCTGGTAGCGCACCCTGGCATCGAATATGCCCAGTGGCACGCTCTGTTCTCCAATAACGCGATGCGTATCTTCAGTCTGCTGGCACTGGTTGCCCTGGGCGCTCACGCCTGGGTCGGCATGTGGACCATTGCGACCGACTACCTGACCCCTATGGCGTTCGGCAAGTCGGCGACTGCGATTCGTTTCCTGTTCCAGGCGGTATGTGGTGTCGCGATGTTCGCGTACTTCGTCTGGGGTGTGCAGATTCTCTGGGGTATCTGATTCATGGCTATCATTCCAACGATTTCTTTCGACGCCATCATTGTCGGCGGCGGCGGTGCCGGTATGCGCGCTGCGCTGCAACTGGCACAGGGCGGCCACAAGACCGCGGTGATCACCAAGGTCTTCCCGACCCGTTCGCACACCGTGTCGGCACAGGGCGGCATCACCTGCGCCATCGCTTCGGCCGACCCGAACGATGACTGGCGCTGGCACATGTACGATACCGTCAAGGGTTCCGACTACATCGGTGACCAGGACGCTATCGAATACATGTGTCAGGAAGGTCCGGCCGCGGTCTTCGAACTGGACCACATGGGCCTGCCGTTCTCCCGTACCGAAACCGGTCGTATCTACCAGCGTCCGTTCGGCGGCCAGTCCAAAGACTTCGGCAAGGGTGGCCAGGCTGCCCGTACCTGCGCCGCTTCCGACCGTACCGGTCACGCGCTGCTGCACACCCTGTACCAGGGCAACCTGAAGGCAGGCACCACCTTCCTTAACGAGTACTACGCGGTTGACCTGGTGAAGAACCAGGACGGCGCGTTCGTCGGTGTGATCGCCATCTGCATCGAAACCGGCGAAACCCAGTACATCCGTTCGAAGGCCACCGTGCTGGCTACCGGCGGTGCCGGTCGCATCTACGCTTCGACCACCAACGCCCTGATCAACACCGGTGACGGCGTCGGCATGGCCCTGCGTGCCGGCGTTCCGGTGCAGGACATCGAGATGTGGCAGTTCCACCCGACCGGCATCGCCGGCGCAGGTGTACTGGTCACCGAAGGCTGCCGTGGTGAAGGCGGTTACCTGATCAACAAGCACGGCGAGCGTTTCATGGAGCGTTATGCTCCGAACGCGAAAGACCTCGCGGGTCGCGACGTGGTTGCCCGTTCCATGGTCAAGGAAATCATCGCCGGCAACGGCTGTGGCCCTAACGGCGACCACGTGATGCTGAAGCTCGACCATCTCGGCGAGGAAGTCCTGCACAGCCGCCTGCCAGGCATCTGCGAGCTGTCCAAGACCTTCGCCCACGTCGACCCTGTGGTCGCACCGGTGCCGGTCGTTCCAACCTGCCACTACATGATGGGCGGCGTTGCCACCAACATTCATGGCCAGGCCATCACCCAGGACGCCAACGGCCAGGACCAGATCATCCCGGGTCTGTTCGCCGTAGGCGAAGTGGCGTGCGTATCGGTCCACGGTGCCAACCGCCTGGGCGGCAATTCGCTGCTCGACCTGGTGGTCTTCGGCCGCGCTGCCGGCCTGCATCTGGAGAAGGCGCTGACCGACGGTATCGAATACCGCGACGCCAGCGACACCGACGTCGAAGTCGCCCTGAACCGTCTGAACAAGCTCAACGAGCGTACCACCGGTGAAGACGTGGCAACCCTGAAGCGCGAGCTGCAGAGCTGCATGCAGAACTACTTCGGTGTGTTCCGTACCGGCGAATACATGCAGAAGGGTATCGCCCAGCTGGCCGACCTGCGCGAGCGTATCGCCAACGTCAAGATCAACGACAAGTCCCAGGCGTTCAACACTGCGCGTATCGAAGCGCTGGAGCTGCAGAACCTGCTGGAAGTCGCCGAAGCTACCGCCATCGCGGCCGAAGTCCGTAAAGAGTCCCGCGGCGCTCACGCCCGTGAAGACTACGAAGACCGCGATGACGAAAACTGGCTGTGCCACACCCTGTACTTCCCGGGTGAGAAGCGGGTTGCCAAGCGTGCAGTCAACTTCGCGCCGAAGACCGTACCGGCGTTCGAACCAAAAGTCCGGACTTACTAAGGGTGGCCGCCATGTTGCAAGTTGAAGTTTATCGTTACAACCCGGATACCGATTCGGCGCCTAAAACCCAGGTGTTCCAGGTCGATACCGGTGGCAAGGACCTGATGGTGCTGGACGTGCTGGCGCTGATCAAGGAACAGGACGAAGGTTTCTCCTACCGTCGCTCCTGCCGTGAAGGCGTTTGCGGTTCCGACGGCATGAACATCAACGGCAAGAACGGCCTGGCGTGCATCACGCCGCTGTCCTCTGTCGTAAAAGGTAACAAGTTGGTGGTGCGTCCGCTGCCTGGTCTGCCGGTTATCCGTGACCTGGTCGTCGACATGAGCATCTTCTACAAGCAGTACGAGAAGGTGAAGCCGTTCCTGCAGAACGATACTCCGGCCCCGGCTATCGAGCGTCTGCAGTCGCCGGAAGAACGTGACAAGCTGGACGGTCTGTACGAGTGCATCCTGTGCGCCTGCTGCTCGACCTCCTGCCCGTCGTTCTGGTGGAACCCCGACAAGTTCCTCGGTCCGGCCGCCTTGCTGCAGGCCTACCGTTTCCTGGCCGACAGCCGCGACACCAAGACCCAGGAGCGCCTGGCGTCCCTGGATGACCCGTTCAGCGTATTCCGCTGCCGCGGGATCATGAACTGCGTGAACGTCTGCCCGAAGGGTCTGAACCCGACCAAGGCGATCGGTCACGTACGCAACATGCTGCTGCAAAGCGGTACCTGATTCTGCAAGTGTGATGTAGATGTTGTAACCGCAGTACGCCAAGGTGCGGGCGCCCAGCCCGCACCGAGGTGCAACCCGAGCGAGGGTCAAAAGCCCGAGCTTTACCTATGAAGATATGAGACCAGCAGGGGCATCCGGGCTGGTACCCGGTAAATCTGCGGGATCTTGCAGGCCTGGTTTTGGTGAGATGACTCCAGGCTTACGTGGTTCTGCCGATCGAGGCCCCTAACCGAGGGTGACCAAGCATGCAAGAAAGCGTGATGCAGCGCATGTGGAACAGCGCCCACCTGTCAGGTGGTAACGCTGCATATGTGGAAGAGCTCTACGAGCTCTACCTGCACGACCCTAACGCCGTGCCAGAAGAGTGGCGCACCTACTTCCAGAAGTTGCCCGCAGAAGGCAGCACTGCTACCGATGTATCGCACTCGACGATCCGCGACCATTTCGTGCTGCTGGCAAAGAACCAGCGCCGCGCCCAACCGGTGTCCGCCGGTAGCGTGAGCAGTGAGCATGAGAAGAAGCAGGTTGAAGTGCTGCGACTGATCCAGGCCTACCGTATGCGCGGCCACCAGGCTGCGAAGCTCGACCCCCTGGGGTTGTGGCAGCGCCCTGCGCCAGTAGACCTGTCGATCAATCATTACGGCTTGACCAATGCCGATCTTGATACGACCTTCCGTGCCGGCGACCTGTTCATCGGCAAAGAGGAAGCGAGCCTACGCGAAATCCTCGAGGCGTTGCAGCAGACATATTGTCGCACCATCGGCGCCGAGTTCACCCACATCGTCGATTCCGAGCAGCGCAGCTGGTTCCAGCAGCGCCTGGAAAGCGTGCGTGGCCGTCCGTCCTTCTCCGCCGACATCCAGAGCCACCTGCTCGAGCGCGTGACCGCAGCCGAGGGCCTGGAGAAGTACCTGGGCACCAAGTACCCGGGCACCAAGCGTTTCGGCCTGGAAGGCGGCGAGAGCCTGATCCCGATGCTGGACGAAATGATCCAGCGCTCCGGCTCCTACGGCACCAAGGAAGTGGTTATCGGCATGGCCCACCGCGGCCGTCTCAACGTGCTGGTCAACACCTTCGGCAAGAACCCGCGCGAGCTGTTCGACGAGTTCGAAGGCAAGAAGAAGGTCGAGCTGGGCTCCGGTGACGTGAAGTACCACCAGGGCTTCTCGTCCAACGTGATGACTGCCGGTGGCGAAGTCCACCTGGCCATGGCCTTCAACCCTTCCCACCTGGAAATCGTCTCGCCAGTGGTGGAAGGTTCGGTTCGCGCCCGTCAGGATCGCCGCAACGACACCGTTGGCGACAAGGTCCTGCCGATCTCCATCCACGGTGACGCCGCGTTCGCGGGTCAGGGCGTGGTCATGGAAACCTTCCAGATGTCGCAGACCCGCGGTTTCAAGACCGGCGGCACCGTGCACATCGTGATCAACAACCAGGTTGGTTTCACCATCAGCAACCCGCTGGACTCCCGTTCCACCGAGTACTGCACCGACGTCGCCAAGATGATCCAGGCGCCGATCCTGCACGTGAACGGCGACGATCCGGAAGCGGTACTGTTCGTGACCCAGCTGGCCGTCGACTACCGCATGCAGTTCAAGCGTGACGTGGTCATCGACCTGGTCTGCTACCGCCGCCGCGGCCACAACGAGGCCGACGAGCCGAACGGCACCCAGCCGCTGATGTACCAGCAGATCGCCAAGCAGCGCACTACCCGTGAACTCTACGCCGACAGCCTGGTGCAGGCTGGTCGTCTGGATGCCGAGCGCGTCCAGGCCAAGGTCGACGAGTACCGCAATGCGCTGGACAACGGCCTGCACGTGGTGAAAAGCCTGGTCAAGGAGCCTAACAAGGAACTGTTCGTCGACTGGCGTCCGTACCTGGGCCATGCCTGGACCGCGCGTCACGACACCCGCTTCGATCTGAAGACCCTGCAGGAACTGTCCGCCAAGCTGCTGGAACTGCCGGAAGGCTTCCTGGTCCAGCGCCAGGTTTCGAAGATCTACGAAGACCGCCAGAAGATGCAGGCCGGTGGCTTGCCGATCAACTGGGGCTACGCCGAAACCATGGCCTACGCCACCCTGCTGTTCGAAGGCCACCCGGTTCGCATCACCGGCCAGGACGTCGGTCGCGGCACCTTCTCGCACCGTCACGCGGTGCTGCACAACCAGAAGGACGCCAGCACCTACCTGCCGCTGCAGAACCTGTTCAACGGCCAGCCGAAGTTCGACCTGTACGACTCCTTCCTGTCGGAAGAAGCGGTACTGGCCTTCGAATACGGCTACTCGACCACCACGCCGAACGCGCTGGTGATCTGGGAAGCCCAGTTCGGTGACTTCGCCAACGGCGCGCAAGTGGTGGTCGACCAGTTCATCACCAGCGGCGAGCACAAGTGGGGCCGCCTGTGCGGTCTGACCATGCTGCTGCCACACGGTTACGAAGGCCAGGGTCCCGAGCACTCCTCGGCGCGCCTGGAGCGTTACCTGCAACTGTGTGCCGAGCACAACGTCCAGGTCTGCGTACCGACCACCCCGGCCCAGATCTACCATCTGCTGCGCCGCCAGGTGATCCGTCCGCTGCGCAAACCGCTGATCGTACTGACACCGAAGTCGCTGCTGCGCCACAAACTGGCCATCTCGACCCTGGAAGATCTGGCCGAAGGCTCGTTCCAGACCGTGATCCCGGAAATCGACACCCTCGATCCGAAGAAAGTCACCCGTCTGGTCCTGTGCAGCGGCAAGGTCTACTACGATCTGCTGGAAAAACGCCGTGCCGAAGGTCGTGAAGACATCGCCATCGTGCGTATCGAGCAACTGTATCCGTTCCCTGAAGACGATCTGGTTGAAATCCTCGCGCCATACACCGAACTGAAGGACGTGGTGTGGTGTCAGGAAGAACCGATGAACCAGGGCGCCTGGTACAGCAGCCAGCACCACATGCGCCGTATCCTCGGTCGTCACAACAAGGCACTGGTCCTTGAGTACGCCGGTCGTGATGCGTCTGCGGCCCCGGCCTGTGGTTACGCTTCGATGCACGCCGAGCAGCAGGAAAAACTGCTGCAAGATGCCTTCACCGTTTAATGCCTCGCGCACCTGAAACCGAATTAAGGAACCACTGATAATGGCTATCGAGATCAAAGCCCCTACCTTCCCGGAATCGGTTGCCGACGGCACCGTTGCCACCTGGCACAAGAAACCGGGCGAAGCCGTCAAGCGTGACGAGCTGATCGTCGACATCGAGACCGACAAGGTCGTTCTGGAAGTCCTGGCCACCGCTGACGGCGTACTGGGCGCGATCGTCAAGGGCGAGGGCGACACCGTCCTGTCCGACGAGGTCCTGGGTTCGATCGAGGCCGGTGGCGTTGCCGCCGCTCCTGCCGCTGCCCCGGCTGCCGCGCCTGCCCAGGCTGCTGCCGCCGCCGACGCTGGCGAAGACGACCCGATCGCCGCCCCGGCCGCGCGCAAGCTGGCTGAAGAAAACGGCATCGACCTGGCTTCCGTTGCCGGCACCGGCAAGGGTGGTCGCGTTACCAAGGAAGACGTCGTGGCTGCCGTTGCCGCCAAGAAGTCCGCGCCTGCCGCTGCCCCGGCTGCCAAGCCGGCCGCCGCTGCCGCCGCTCCGGTGGTCACCGCCACTGGCGACCGCACCGAGAAGCGCGTACCGATGACCCGCCTGCGGGCCAAGGTTGCCGAGCGCCTGGTCGAAGCACAGTCGAACATGGCCATGCTGACCACCTTCAACGAAGTCGACATGACCGAAGTCATGGCCCTGCGTTCGAAGTACAAGGACCTGTTCGAGAAGACCCACAACGGCGTGCGCCTGGGCTTCATGTCGTTCTTCGTCAAGGCCGCTACCGAAGCCCTGAAGCGTTTCCCTGCGGTCAACGCCTCGATCGACGGTTCCGACATCGTCTACCACGGCTACTCGGACATCGGCGTCGCCGTTTCCAGCGACCGTGGCCTGGTGGTTCCTGTGCTGCGCAACGCCGAGCTGATGAGCCTGGCCGAGATCGAGAACGGCATCGCCACCTTCGGCAAGAAGGCCCGTGACGGCAAGCTGTCCATCGAAGAGATGACCGGCGGCACCTTCACCATCACCAACGGCGGCACCTTCGGTTCGATGATGTCGACCCCGATCGTCAACCCGCCGCAGGCTGCGATCCTCGGCATGCACAACATCATCCAGCGTCCGATGGCCATCAATGGCCAGGTCGTGATCAGTCCGATGATGTACCTGGCGCTGTCCTACGATCACCGCCTGATCGACGGTAAGGAAGCCGTGACCTTCCTGGTAACCATCAAGAACCTGCTGGAAGACCCGGCTCGCCTGCTGCTGGATATCTAATACGCAGCTGAAGGCTGCAGGCGCCGCGCTCCTGGTCTGGAGCCGGTCGCCATGCAGCCTGCGGCTTGCTGCTTGAAGCTATAAAGGAATCTTTTTATGAGCCAGAAGTTCGACGTAGTAGTAATTGGTGCAGGTCCTGGCGGCTACGTGGCTGCCATCAAGGCCGCCCAGCTGGGCTTCACGACCGCGTGCATCGAGAAGTACACCGATGCCGAAGGCAAACTGGCCCTTGGCGGTACCTGCCTGAACGTTGGCTGCATTCCCTCCAAGGCGCTGCTGGACAGCTCCTGGAAGTACAAGGAAGCCAAGGAGAGCTTCAACGTCCACGGTATCTCCACCGGTGAAGTCAAGATGGACGTCGCTGCGATGGTTGGCCGCAAGGCCGGTATCGTCAAGAACCTGACTGGCGGCGTTGCCACCCTGTTCAAGGCCAACGGCGTCACCTCGATCCAGGGCCACGGCAAGCTGCTGGCCGGCAAGAAGGTCGAAGTCACCAAGCCTGACGGCAGCACCGAGATCATCGAAGCCGAGAACGTGATCCTGGCTTCCGGTTCCCGTCCGATCGACATTCCGCCGGCTCCGGTCGACCAGAACGTCATCGTCGACTCCACCGGCGCCCTGGAATTCCAGTCGGTTCCGAAGCGCCTGGGCGTCATCGGTGCCGGCGTGATCGGCCTGGAGCTGGGTTCGGTCTGGGCTCGCCTGGGTGCCGAAGTCACCGTCCTGGAAGCCCTGGACACCTTCCTGATGGCCGCCGACACCGCGGTTTCCAAGGAAGCGCTGAAAACCCTGACCAAGCAGGGCCTGGACATCAAGCTGGGCGCTCGCGTGACCGGTTCGAAGGTCAACGGCGACGAAGTCGAAGTCACCTACACCGACGCCAACGGCGAACAGAAGATCACCTTCGACAAGCTGATCGTCGCGGTCGGCCGTCGTCCGGTGACCACCGACCTGCTGGCTGCCGACAGCGGCGTGACCATCGACGAGCGCGGCTTCGTGTTCGTTGACGACCACTGCGCTACCAGCGTGCCAGGCGTGTACGCCATCGGCGACGTGGTGCGTGGCATGATGCTGGCGCACAAGGCCTCGGAAGAGGGCATCATGGTCGTCGAGCGCATCAAGGGCCACAAGGCCCAGATGAACTACGACCTGATCCCGTCGGTCATCTACACCCACCCGGAAATCGCGTGGGTCGGCAAGACCGAACAAGCCTTGAAGGCAGAAGGTGTTGAGGTTAACGTGGGCACCTTCCCGTTCGCGGCCAGCGGCCGTGCGATGGCAGCCAACGATACCGGCGGTTTCGTCAAGGTCATCGCCGATGCCAAGACCGACCGCGTCCTGGGTGTACACGTGATTGGCCCAAGCGCCGCCGAACTGGTGCAGCAGGGTGCAATCGCAATGGAATTCGGCACCAGTGCCGAAGACCTGGGCATGATGGTCTTCTCCCATCCGACCCTGTCCGAAGCGCTGCATGAAGCCGCGCTGGCCGTGAATGGCGGTGCCATCCACGTAGCCAACCGTAAGAAGCGTTAATCATAAGAAAACCACGGCGGACGGCCCGTCGTGAGTCTTGCGTGCATGACTCACCGCGGAAAGTCCGCCGGACTCGAACTCCCGGAGCATACCGGGGGCAAGCGGTCACAGGTGGCGCGGCACCCCTCGCGGGCGCAGCGCCGAAGCGCAGTACCTAACGAAGACGGTAAAAAGCATGAATCTTCACGAGTATCAGGGTAAGCAGCTGTTCGCTGAATACGGCCTGCCAGTTTCCAAGGGTTTCGCAGTCGATACCCCTGAAGCAGCAGCAGAAGCCTGCGACAAGATCGGCGGCACCGAGTGGGTTGTAAAAGCCCAGGTCCACGCCGGTGGTCGCGGCAAAGCGGGCGGCGTCAAGCTGGTTCGCAGCAAGGAAGACGCCAAGGCGTTCGCTGCACAATGGTTGGGCAAGAATCTGGTGACCTACCAGACTGACGCCAACGGTCAACCAGTCTCCAAGATCCTGGTCGAGTCCTGCACCGACATCGCCAAAGAGCTGTACCTGGGCGCTGTGGTCGATCGTTCGAGCCGTCGTATCGTGTTCATGGCTTCCACCGAAGGTGGCGTGGACATCGAGAAAGTCGCTCACGACACTCCCGAGAAGATCCTCAAGGCAACCATCGACCCGCTGGTCGGTGCCCAGCCGTTCCAGGGCCGTGAGCTGGCATTCCAGCTGGGCCTGGAAGGCAAGCAGGTGCAACAGTTCGCCAAGATCTTCGTTGGCCTGGCCAAGCTGTTCAAGGACCACGACCTGGCCCTGCTGGAAGTGAACCCGCTGGTCATCAAGGCCGACGGCGACCTGCACTGCCTCGATGCCAAGATCAACATCGATGCCAACGCCATGTACCGTCAGCCGAAGCTGAAGACCTTCCACGACCCGTCCCAGGACGACGCCCGTGAGGCCCACGCTGCCAAGTTCGAACTGAACTACGTTGCCCTCGAAGGTAACATCGGCTGCATGGTCAACGGTGCCGGCCTGGCCATGGGTACCATGGACATCGTCAACCTGCACGGCGGCAAGCCAGCCAACTTCCTCGACGTAGGTGGTGGTGCTACCAAAGAGCGCGTTACCGAAGCCTTCAAGATCATCCTGTCCGACAGCAATGTCGCGGCCGTTCTGGTCAACATCTTCGGCGGCATCGTTCGCTGCGACATGATTGCCGAAGGCATCATCGGCGCGGTGAAGGAAGTCGGCGTTAAAGTACCGGTCGTCGTTCGCCTCGAAGGCAACAACGCCGAACTGGGCGCTAAAGTACTGGCAGAAAGCGGTTTGAACATCATTGCGGCCACCAGCCTGACCGACGCTGCTCAACAAGTTGTCAAAGCTGCGGAGGGCAAGTAATGAGCGTCCTGATCAATAAAGACACCAAAGTCATCTGCCAGGGCTTCACCGGCTCGCAAGGTACTTTCCACTCCGAACAGGCCATCGCCTACGGCACCAAGATGGTCGGCGGCGTAACCCCAGGCAAGGGTGGCACCACCCACCTGGGCCTGCCGGTGTTCAACACCGTCAAGGAAGCCGTGGAAGCTACCGGCGCTGACGCTTCGGTCATCTACGTTCCGGCTCCTTTCTGCAAGGACTCGATCCTGGAAGCGGCCTTCGGCGGTATCAAGCTGATCGTCTGCATCACCGAGGGTATCCCTACCCTCGACATGCTGGACGCCAAGGTCAAGTGCGACGAGCTGGGCGTTACCCTGATCGGCCCTAACTGCCCGGGCGTCATCACTCCGGGCGAGTGCAAGATCGGCATCATGCCAGGCCACATCCACCTGCCAGGCAAGGTCGGTATCGTTTCCCGTTCCGGCACCCTGACCTATGAAGCCGTCAAGCAGACCACTGACGCCGGTTTCGGTCAGTCCACCTGCGTCGGTATCGGTGGCGACCCGATCCCGGGCTCCAACTTCATCGACATCCTGAAGCTGTTCCAGGAAGACCCGAAAACCGAAGCCATCGTCATGATCGGCGAGATCGGTGGTTCGGCTGAAGAAGAAGCGGCTGCCTACATCAAGGCCAACGTGACCAAGCCAGTGGTTTCCTACATTGCCGGTGTGACTGCCCCAGCGGGCAAGCGCATGGGCCATGCTGGCGCCATCATCTCTGGCGGCAAGGGCACTGCGGACGAGAAATTCGCCGCCCTGCAGGACGCTGGTGTCAAGACCGTGCGTTCGCTCGCCGACATCGGCAAGGCCCTGGCCGAGCTGACCGGTTGGGAAGTGAAGAAGTAAGACTTCTTCGCTGACCAGGCAGAAAAAGGCCACCTTCGGGTGGCCTTTTTCGTTTGTGCTCGAATCTGCAAGCTGGGCAAAACACCCTGTGGGAGCTGGCTTGCCAGCGATGGCGCCGGATCAGGCAACAACGTTGTTCTTGCCGGCCCTATCGCTGGCAAGCCAGCTCCCACAGGAATCGCGCCAGCTTTTAGAAATTGAGCAAGCAACCGTTTGCGACATTCTGGTTCACTCATCGGACAATCCGCCCCGAGACCGTGCGCCAGAGCGCCAATTTGAGTACCATGCGCGTTCATTTCGTGTCCGCCGCCCAAAAGGAAGCGCCACGCTATAAAAGTCCGCCTCAATCAGGGTGGAAAAAACATTTCCCTAACCCAAGGGGAAATCCCTCTCTAAATTCCGATTTACGCAGTGTGGTATTTCCTTAAATGAAAGTTTTGAAAGGCCAGGACATCCTGGCGCTTGGCTTTATGACGTTCGCGTTGTTCGTCGGGGCCGGCAATATCATTTTCCCGCCTATCGTGGGTTTGCAGTCCGGTCCTTACGTGTGGATGGCGGCGCTGGGCTTTTTGGTCACCGCAGTCGGCCTGCCGGTGGTCACCGTGATCGCCCTGGCCAAGGTCGGCGGCGGCATGGACGAACTGAGCAGCCCGATCGGCAAGGTCGCCGGTGGCCTGCTGGCGGCGGCTGCCTACCTGGCGGTGGGCCCGCTGTTCGCCACCCCGCGTACCGCCACCGTGTCCTTCGAGGTGGGCGTGGCGCCGTTGACCGGCGAAAGCCCGACCGCGCTGTTCATCTACAGCCTGGTGTACTTCCTGGTGGTGCTGGCGGTGTCCATGTACCCGGGCAAGCTGCTCGACACCGTCGGCCGCTTCCTTGCGCCATTGAAGATCATCGCCCTGGCCGTGCTCGGCATCGCCGCGTTCGCCCTGCCAGCGGGCACCCTTGGTGAAGCGCAGCCAGCCTATGTGGCGGCGCCGTTCTCGCAAGGCTTCATCCAGGGTTACCTGACCATGGATACCCTGGGCGCGCTGGTGTTCGGCATCGTCATCGTCAATGCGATCCGCTCCCGTGGCGTCGATTCGCCGCGCCTGATCACCCGCTATGCGGTGATCGCCGGCCTGATCGCCGGTGTCGGCCTGACCCTGGTGTATATCAGCCTGTTCCGCCTCGGTGCCGGCAGCCACGATATCGCTGCGACCGCGACCAATGGTGCGGTGGTGCTGCATGCCTATGTGCAGCACACCTTCGGCTCGCTGGGCAGCGGTTTCCTGGCGGTGCTGATCGCCCTGGCCTGCCTGGTTACCGCGGTTGGCCTGACCTGCGCCTGCGCCGAATACTTCAGCCGGCTGCTGCCGCTGTCCTACCGTGCGCTGGTGGTGCTGCTGGCCGGCTTCTCGCTGCTGGTCTCCAACCTTGGCCTGACCAAGCTGATCATGTTCTCGGTCCCGGTACTGACCGCCATCTACCCGCCGTGCATCGTGCTGGTCGGCCTGAGCTTCTGCAAAGGCATGTGGCACTCGCAGACCCGCATCATGGCCCCGGTCATGGCGGTATCGCTGGTGTTCGGCGTGATCGACGCGCTGAAGGGCGCCGGCCTGGAGCACTGGCTGCCGGCCTGGGCCGAACACCTGCCGCTGAGCGAGCAGGGCCTGGCCTGGCTGGTGCCGTGCGTGGCGACCCTGGTGGTTGCCGTGGTGTGCGATCGCATGCTCGGCAAGCCGCGCGAAGTGACGGCCTAAGTAGCGCCGCAGGGCAGGCGAGGCCACAAGCCATCAGCGCCTGCCGACGGTGATACCCGAAGCCCCGCCTCCTACCCAGGAGGCGGGGCTTTTTCATGGATGGCTAGAAGCGCTGCGGAGCCTGTGGGAGCTGGCTTGCCAGCGATTGCTTTAGTGAATTCACCATCGCAATCGCTGGCAAGCCAGCTCCCACAGGGTCCGCGCAGTGTCCTTTTTGAGTGTGTGGACGTCGAACTGCCGTCACCGCCCAACGGAACCCTCCATGAGCTTCATTCTGAGCAACCTGACCAATCTGCTGGCCGCGCTATGGTTCATCCTCTGCTGGGGCGGCTATACCCGCTATGCCACCTGGAAGGGGCGCGACACCGCCTGCCTGGCCAGCGTCATGCACCTGTACCGCGAAGACTGGATGCGTCGCATGCTGCTGCGCGACAACCGCATCGCCGATGCCAGCGTGATCGGCAACCTGGAACGCAACGCGTCGTTCTTCGCCTCCAGTACCCTGATCATTCTCGCCGGCATCCTTACCGTGCTCGGCGCTTCCGACCGCGCCTTGTCATTGCTGGCCGACCTTCCACTGGTGCAGCAGGCCTCGCAAAGCATGTCGGAGATCAAGCTGCTGTGCCTGGCAGTCGTCTTCGTCTACGCCTTCTTTACCTTCAGCTGGTGCATGCGCCAATACAACTTCGCGGCGGTGCTGGTGGGATCGGCGCCGATGATCGGCGAGCGCCAGGTCAGCGAGCAGGAGCGCAAGGCCTTTGCATCGCGGGCGGCGAGGGTGATTTCCATGGCGGCCAACCAGTTCAACTTCGGCCTGCGCTCCTATTACTTCGGCATGGCCATGCTCAGCTGGTTCATCAGCCCATGGGCATTCATGGCGATGAGTGCGGGCGTAGTGCTGGTATTGTATCGCCGTGAGTTCCATTCGGATGTATTGGAAGTCATGGTGTATACGCCGACCGAAGCCAGCGTGGAGATGGCGAAGAGCGAAAGTTCGATCTGAGTGTTCGCCGATCAATAAAAAAACCCGACCGAAGTCGGGTTTTTTTATTCCAGCAAGCCTTACTGCTTGGCAGGTTCTGCCGGAGCGGTCGGAGCCGGAGTAGCTGGAGCGGATTCTTTCGCAGCTTCTTCAGCGGCTTTTTGTTCAGCTTCAGCGGAGTCTTTGGCGGCTTCGGCGTTTTCTTTAGCGGCCTCGTTCACTTTATCCTGAGCTTCGTCCATCTTCTGCTGGGCTTGCTCGGCATGTTGTTGAGCATCCTGAGCTTTGTTTTCGCTGGCTTTGTCGCAAGCGGCGAGGCCCAGGGCGGCGGCGATCATGACGGCATAAGCAAAAGGTTTACGCATGGGGTGTTTCTCCTTGTGGAATAGCATTACTTGAATCCTTTGAGTTGTCCCTTCGGATTTAAGTTCCGCGCACGATACACATATATAAGTAACGGATCCATATAGACTTTTTGTCTGCTCTGTGCAGGTCCGCACACTTTTGGAGATATCTGTGGATAAGAGCGAGTCGTCGTTGCTGCAGCGGGCCGAACGTTTCCTTTCTGCGTTGCGTCATTGCCAGGTATTGAACATGCAGGTTGATTGCGCAAACGGGGAGGGCATCACCC
>NZ_JAOECN010000052.1:0-26219 GCF_029836855.1 Pseudomonas sp. GD04058 | reverse complement strand
GCACCCGGGCGCAGTTCCGGCATCTCGTCTGGTCGCGCTTCGTTGACGGCCTGGAAAATCTCCAGCTGCTTGCCATCACGCTTGAAGATCCACGGGTTGCCTTGCTGGTTGCGCTCCAGCCACATGCTGTCGTACTTGCCGGTCATGGTTGCGCAGTCGCCGGCCAGGCACAGGGCATAGCGGTCGAGGTTGGGCAGGCCGTCCAGGCTGCCGTTGTCGCGGAAGCGTACGGTACCGCCCTGGCCCGGACCCTCCAGGACACGCCAGTCGCCCTTCATGTAGGCGCCATACAGCGCCTTCTCGAAAATCGCACCCGGCGGAACATCGGCGTCGATCACATTGGTCGTGCGCTGGAAGCGCTGCTCCGGCGCCCAGTCGCTGGTGGCCTGGACCAGTTCCTTGCCGTCCAGCTCAAGGTTCTCCACCTGGTCCCCGTCCAGCTGCACCTGCCAGTGATTTTCGTCTACCGCGCTCAGCCGGCCCTCGACCAGTTCGAAGCCGTTGCTATAGCTGGCCTGGCCCGCAGCGATATTGACCTTCCACTCGAAGTTCGGACCGTTGCGCTCCAGCGCATAGCGCAGGCCGGTGCCCTTGGCGGCAGCGTCGATCGCGGCCTGGTTGATCCAGATGCCGTTGTAGTCTTCGGGTTTGTGGCTGGCGCAGCCGCCCAGCAGTGCGGCAACCAGGGAAAGGGCAAGCGCGTGGCGCATGGCGGGGTCCTTCAGGAAAAGGTGCGGCGGACCGGATCGCCCGCCGCAGGCGTGTTACTCGAGTACCAGGATAGCGTCCATCTCGACCTGGGAACCGCGTGGCAAGGCCGCGACGCCGATGGCCGCGCGGGCAGGGTACGGCTGCTCGAAGTAGCGGCCCATGACTTCGTTGACCTTGGCGAAATGGCTCAGGTCGGTCAGGAAGATGTTCAGCTTGACGATGTCCTTGAAGGAGCCGCCAGCAGCCTCGGCCACGGCCTTGAGGTTCTCGAACACCTGGACGGTCTGGGCTTCGAAGCCTTCGACCAGTTCCATGGTTTTCGGATCGAGGGGAATCTGGCCCGACATGTAGACGGTGTTGCCAGCCTTGATCGCCTGGGAGTAGGTACCGATGGCGGCGGGTGCCTTGTCGCTGTTGATGACGGTCTTGGTCATGGGGACTCCTTGCAAGGGAAGGGCTACGCGCGCATGCGGGTGATGCGGATGACGCCCGTCAGCGCGCGCAGTTTCTTGATCACGCGGGCCAGGTGCACGCGGTCGTGCACGCTGACCACCAACTGGACGACGCTGATGCGGCCATCGCGTTCATCCATGCTGATTTTCTCGATGTTGCCGTCGGCGGCGTTGACGCTGCTGGCAAGCAGCGCGATCAGGCCGCGCTGGTGTTCCAGCTCGACGCGCAGTTCGACGTTGAATTCGCCGGTAACGTCCTTGGCCCAGGACAGCTGGATGCACTTTTCCGGGTTGTGGCGGATTTCGCTGATGTTCCGGCAGCTCTCCAGATGCACCACCATGCCCTTGCCCGCCGACAGGTGCCCGACGATCGGATCGCCCGGGATCGGCGTGCAGCACTTGGCGTAGCTGAGCACCAGGCCTTCGGTACCGCGGATCGCCAGCGGCCCTTCCGGGTTGGGCAACTGCTCGCCTTCGGTGGACAGCAAGCGGCGGGCGACCACGTAGGCCATGCGGTTGCCCAGGCCGATGTCTTCCAGCAGGTCTTCGATCACTTCCAGGCGGTACTCGGCAAGCATGGCCTGGATGCGTTCCGGCGGAATCTTGTCGAGGGCGCTGTCGAAACCGTTGAGCACCTTGTTCAGCAGGCGTTCGCCGAGGTTGATCGACTCGGAGCGGCGCTGCAGCTTGAGGGCGTGACGAATATGCGTGCGCGCCTTGCCGGTGACCACGAAGTTGAGCCAGGCCGGATTTGGTCGGGCGCCCGGGGCGCTGACGATTTCCACGGTGGAGCCGCTTTGCAGCGGTTCCGACAGCGGCGCCAGGCGGCGGTTGATGCGGCAGGCGATGCAACTGTTGCCGACGTCGGTGTGTACCGCGTAGGCGAAATCGACCGCGGTGGAGCCTTTGGGCAGCTCCATGATGCGGCCCTTGGGCGTGAACACGTAGACCTCGTCGGGGAACAGGTCGATCTTCACGCTCTCGATGAATTCCAGGGAGTTGCCCGCACGTTGCTGCAGTTCCAGCACACCCTTGACCCACTGCCGGGCACGGGCATGGGTGCCCTTGGGCTTTTCCTCATCGCTGGACTTGTACAGCCAGTGGGCGGCGATGCCGTTGTTGGCCATCTCTTCCATCTCGCGGGTGCGGATCTGGATCTCGATGGGCACGCCGTGCATGCCGAACAGGGTCGTGTGCAGCGACTGGTAGCCGTTGGCCTTGGGGATCGCGATGTAGTCCTTGAAGCGCCCGGGCAGCGGCTTGTACAGGTTGTGCACGGCGCCGAGCACGCGGTAGCAGGTGTCGACCTTGTCGACGATGATGCGGAACGCGTAGACATCCATGATCTCATTGAAGGCCCGGCGCTTGCCGCGCATCTTCTTGTAGATGCCATAGATGTGTTTCTGGCGGCCGCTGACCTCGCCTTCGATGCCATCGACGGCCAGGCAATGGCTCAGCGATTCCTCGATCTTGTTGACGATTTCCTTGCGGTTGCCGCGGGCGCGCTTGACCGCCTGGTAGATACGCGCCGAGCGCATCGGGTACATCGCCTTGAAACCCAGGTCCTCGAATTCGATACGCACGCTGTGCATACCCAGGCGATTGGCGATGGGGGCGTAGATCTCCAGGGTTTCCTTGGCGATGCGCCGGCGTTTTTCGCCGGACAGCACTTCCAGGGTGCGCATGTTGTGCAGGCGGTCGGCCAGCTTGACCAGGATCACGCGGATATCCCGGGCCATGGCCATGGCCATCTTCTGGAAGTTTTCCGCCTGGGCCTCGGCCTTGGTCTCGAAGTTCATCTGAGTCAGCTTGCTGACGCCATCGACCAGTTCAGCGACGGTCTCGCCGAACTGCGAACTGAGGGCTTCCTTGGCGATGCCGGTGTCTTCGATCACATCGTGCAGCATGGCTGCCATCAGGCTCTGATGGTCCATGTGCATGTCGGCGAGGATGCTGGCGACGGCCAGGGGATGCGTGACGTACGCCTCGCCGCTGCGGCGGCGCTGGCCGTCGTGAGCCTGTTCGGCGTAGAAATAGGCCCGGCGGACCAGGTTGACCTGCTCGGGACCCAGATAGGTCGATAGGCGATCGGCGAGGGCATCTATGCTCGGCAAGATTCGACCTCCTGCCGAGGATAAGGGACCCGCGCCGTACAACGTCGACCAGGCATGGACTTAGACGGCCTCGTTGGCCTCGTCCTCGAACGTCGGGAAGACCGGGTCTTCGGTGACGATCTCTTCTGCGGCGATGAACTCGGGGGTGACGATACCTTCGGCGATTTCACGCAGCGCTACGACGGTAGGCTTGTCGTTTTCCCAGGCCACTTTCGGCTCTTTGCCGCCGGTTGCCAGTTGACGGGCACGCTTGGTGGACAGCATGACCAGCTCGAAGCGGTTATCAACGTGTTCCAGGCAGTCTTCAACGGTTACGCGGGCCATGGTGTTCCTCGAATAGCGAGTGCGGTGTTCTGCCCGGGAGTGGGCGAGTGGACTCGGCAGTTTAAAAAATAACCAGCCGTTAGGGAAGCGCTGTTTTCGGCCCCGAGCCCTGAATACGCTGACGATACCTAGATGTAAGCGTCTATTTCAATAGTCTTCGTCTATGGCTCAGATCAAGGCATTGCGCAGACGCGGTGTCAGTTCGTCGAACAGCGTCTGGACCGAGCGCAGGGCACGGCAATCCGGGCGGGTCAGCAGCCAAAGCTGGATGTCGCAGCCAGGCAGGGCGTCGCTCAATTGCTCAACGCCCGGCAGGGTATGCGCCATGTAGTCGGGCAGCGCGGCAACACCGAGGCCGGCGCCGACCATCTGGGCAATGGAGGCTATTCCGCTGCAGCGGTAGCGCGGCAGTACGCCGGGGAGCTTTTCGCTGCGCCAGACCAGGGTAGGGTGGTCCTGCATGGAGTCGTCCGGGGCGATCCACGGCACGCTCGCCGGATTTTCCGTCAGGCGCTGGCGAAACTCCTCACGGCCACAGATAACGTAGGACGCCGAACCCAGGCAGCGTCCTACAAGATGCTCGGGCGGCGCATTGGTCAGGCGCAGCGCCAGGTCGGCATCCCGTCGGCTGAGGTTGGCGAAGGTGTTGGACGTCGCCAGTTCCAGGTTCAGTGCCGGGTAGGCCGGCATGAACTCGGCCAGCGCCGGCAGCAGCAGGCTGTGCAGCACGGCATCGGTGCAGGTCAGGCGCACCGTGCCACTGACCACCTGCTCGCCGTGGGCCAGGGCGACGCGCGCCGCGTCCAGGGCCTGTTCGGCGCGCTCGGCCTGTTCCGCCAGGGCCTGGGCGGTACCCGTAGGGATGTAGCCCTTGCGGCTCTTCACGAACAAGGCCGTGCCCAGTGCCGCCTCCATCCGCCGGATCGAGCGGAACACCGTGGAAACGTCGACCTTGAGCAGTTCCGCCGCTTTGGCCAGGGAGCGACCACGCACCAGGGCGAGAACCAGGGAGAGGTCGGCGTGGCTGATCTGATATTGCATCGGTGCACTCTTCGCTTGCCAAAACGCCAATGTCTGTTTGCGTGACGGCCATTCTATAGTGCGAACGTGGCCGTCGAGCAAGGTTTGTCGCGCCATTCGTTCCTCCGATGGACTACCCGAGAACAAGACCAGCCATCGCCTCCGAATACCCGCGTTACCTCCTTACATCGCCGCCCCTATAAAAATTCCAAAGGATGCCTAGCCATGACGTCGGTCTCCCCGTGCGCCATCCCCGTTGATGAAATGGGCGAATTCCTCAAGGCCCACCCCGAGGTGCAATTCGTCGATCTGCTGATCGCCGACATGAACGGGGTAGTGCGCGGCAAGCGCATCGAGCGCGCGAGCCTGGTAAAGGTGTATGAAAAGGGCATCAACCTGCCCGCATCGCTGTTCGCCCTGGACATCAACGGCTCCACCGTGGAAAGCACCGGCCTGGGCCTGGATATCGGCGACTCCGACCGCATCTGTTACCCGATTCCCGGCACCCTGAGCTTCGAGCCGTGGCAAAAACGGCCGACCGCGCAGCTGCTGATGACCATGCACGAGCTCGATGGCACGCCGTTCTTTGCCGATCCGCGGGAAGTGCTGCGTGGCGTGGTCGAGAAATTCGACGCACTGGGGCTGACCATCTGCGCCGCGTTCGAGCTGGAGTTCTATCTGATCGACCAGGACAACCTCAATGGTCGTCCGCAACCGCCGCGTTCGCCGATATCCGGCAAGCGTCCGCAATCGACCCAGGTATACCTCATCGACGACCTCGACGAGTACGTCGATTGCCTGCAGGACATGCTCGAGGCCGCCAAGGAACAGGGCATCCCCGCCGACGCCATCGTCAAGGAAAGCGCCCCGGCGCAGTTCGAAGTGAACCTGCACCACGTCGCCGATCCGATGAAAGCCTGCGACTACGCGTTGCTGCTCAAGCGGGTGATCAAGAACATCGCCTACGACCATGAAATGGACTCCACCTTCATGGCCAAGCCCTATCCGGGCCAGGCCGGTAACGGCCTGCACGTGCACATCTCGTTGCTGGACAAGGCCACCGGCAGGAACATCTTCGCCAGCGAGGATCCCGAGCAGAGCGAAGTCCTGCGCCACGCCATCGGCGGCGTGCTGGAAACCATGCCGGCGTCCATGGCCTTCCTTTGCCCGAACATCAACTCCTATCGCCGTTTCGGCGCCCAGTTCTACGTGCCCAACGCACCGAGCTGGGGCCTGGACAACCGTACCGTCGCGGTCCGCGTGCCGACCGGCAGCAGTGATGCAGTGCGTATCGAGCACCGGGTGGCCGGCGCCGACGCCAACCCTTACCTGATGATGTCGGCGATCCTCGCCGGCATTCACCATGGCCTGACCAACAAGATCGAGCCGGGTGCGCCGATCGAAGGCAATTCCTACGAGCAACTGGAACAGAGCCTGCCGAACAACCTGCGCGATGCCCTGCGCGAGCTGGACGACAGCGAGGTGCTGAACCAGTACATCAGCCCCGACTACATCGATATTTTCGTCGCCTGCAAGGAAAGCGAACTGGCGGAGTTCGAGGTGTCGATTTCCGACCTCGAATACAACTGGTACCTGCACACGGTCTGATGCCCGGAGAACAACAATGACAATCCCGTCTCGCGAACAGTGGGAATCCCTCTACCAGAGCCTGCGCATCGAAGGCCGTGCCTTCGTCGATGGCGTCTACCGCGACAGCGTTGGCGGTGACGTGTTCGAGTGCGTCAGCCCGGTGGATGGCCGCGTCCTCGCTTCCGTCGCCAGCTGCGATATCGCCGACGCGGAGCTGGCGGTAGCCGCCGCCCGCCGCACCTTCGACAGTGGCGTCTGGGCCAATCAGGCTCCGGCCGAGCGCAAGCGCGTGCTGACCGCATTCGCCGACCTGCTGCTGGCCAATGCCAGGGAGCTGGCGCTGCTGGAAACCCTGGACATGGGCAAGCCGATCGCCGACGCCTTGAGTATCGACATTCCGGCGGCAGCGAACTCGATTCGTTGGTCTGCCGAGGCCATCGACAAGGTCTATGACGAAGTGGCGCCGACCCCGCACGACCAGCTTGGCCTGGTTACCCGCGAGCCGATCGGCGTGGTGGCAGCCATCGTGCCGTGGAACTTCCCGCTGATGATGGCCTGCTGGAAGCTCGGTCCGGCCTTGGCTACCGGTAACTCGGTCATCCTCAAGCCATCGGAAAAATCGCCACTGACGGCCATCCGTGTCGCCCAACTGGCGCTGGAAGCCGGTATTCCGGCGGGGGTGTTCAACGTGTTGCCGGGCTACGGCCACACTGTGGGCAAGGCCCTCGCCCTGCATATGGACGTGGATACCCTGGTATTCACCGGTTCGACCCGTATCGCCAAGCAACTGATGGTGTACGCCGGCGAATCCAACATGAAACGCGTGTGGCTGGAAGCCGGTGGCAAGAGCCCGAACATCGTTTTCGCCGATGCGCCGGACCTGAATGCCGCTGCCGAAGCCGCGGCTGCCGCCATTGCCTTCAATCAGGGCGAAGTATGCATCGCCGGTTCGCGCCTGCTGGTGGAGCGTTCGATCAAGGAGCGCTTCCTGCCGATGGTGGTGGACGCGCTCAAGGCCTGGAAGCCGGGCCATGCGCTGGATCCGCAGACCCGCGTCGGCGCCCTGGTGGACGGCACCCAGCTGGATACCGTGCTCGGCTACGTCGAGGCCGGCAAGGCCGATGGCGCGACCCTGGTCACCGGTGGCCAGCGTGTGCTGGAAGACACCTGCGGCGTGTATGTGCAGCCGGCGATCTTCGATGGCGTGACCAACGCCATGCGTATCGCCCGGGAAGAGATCTTCGGTCCGGTGCTGTCGGTGATCACTTTCGATACTCCCGAGGAAGCGATTGCCATTGCCAACGACTCACCGTTCGGCCTGGCGGCGGCCGTGTGGACGGCGGATATATCCCGGGCCCACCGTTGCGCCCGCGCCCTGCGTGCCGGCAGCGTGTGGATCAACCAGTACGACGGCGGCGACATGACCGCGCCGTTCGGCGGGTTCAAGCAGTCGGGCAATGGCCGCGACAAATCGCTGCATGCGTTCGACAAGTACACCGAACTGAAGGCGACCTGGATCAAGCTGTAGGACATCTTTGAGACGCCGCCGACCCTGTGGGAGCTGGCTTGCCAGCGATTGCTGTAGTGAATTCACCACCGCAATCGCTGGCAAGCCAGCTCCCACGGGATCGGCGGCGCCGACTTCTTAAAGAGAGGCTGAATCGATGAAAACCCCTTTGATCGGCGTCACCGCGTGCCGCCAGATGCTCGGTCACACGGCCTCCCACACCGTGGGCGACAAATACGTCGAGGCTGCCGCCTTTGCCGGCGTGCCGCTGATCCTGCCGGCGCTCAACGAGGCGCTGGAGCCGCAGCGTCTGCTGGAACGCCTCGACGGCATTATTTTTACCGGTTCGCCTTCAAATGTCGAGCCGCATCATTACAATGGCGCCCCCAGCGCGGAAGGCACCCGGCACGACGTTTATCGTGACCGCCTGACCCTGCCGCTGCTGCGCGCGGCCATCGCCGCCGGTGTGCCGGTATTCTGCATCTGCCGGGGTTTCCAGGAGCTCAACGTGGCGCTGGGCGGCAGCCTGCACCAGCGCGTGCACGAGCTGCCCGGCTACCTGGACCACCGCGAGCCGCAGGACGCCCCGCTGGAGGTGCAGTACAGCCCGCGCCACCTGGTCAGCGTCGAGCCCGACGGGCAATTCCAACGACTGGGTTTGCCGCGCAGCTTCATGGTCAACTCGCTCCACGGCCAGGGCATCGACCGTCTGGCCGACGGCCTGCGGGTCGAGGCACTGGCTCCCGATGATCTGATCGAAGCGGTTTCCATGGAGGACGCACCCGGCTTCGTGCTCGGGGTGCAATGGCATCCGGAATGGCGTTTTGCCGAGAATCCGGTTTCGTTGCGACTTTTCCAGGCGTTCCGTGCAGCCTGCGAGGCTTACGCCGGTGGCCAGCGCTACCGCGAGGCCACTCTGTAGCGGGCATCCCCGGATGCCCTGAAGAACAATTCCAATAGCGGCGACATCTCATGAGCGAATTCGAAGCAAGCCTGTCCTCGGGCACGGCGGGACCGGCTCGCAAAGCCTCCAAGGGGCTGGCCAAGGGCCGGCTCGGCCTGCTCGCCAGCATCGTGCTGGGCATTTCCACCATCGCCCCGGTGTATACCCTCACCGGCGCCCTCGGGCCGACCGTACGGGAGGTCGGCCAGCATCTGCCGGCGGTGTTCATCGTCGGCTTCCTGCCGATGCTGCTGGTTGCCCTGGGCTACCGTGAGCTGAACGCCGCAGAGCCGGACAGCGGTACGTCCTTCACCTGGTCGGCGCGGGCCTTCGGCCCGATGATCGGCTGGATCGGCGGCTGGGGCCTGGTCACGGCGACCACCATCGTGCTGTCCAACCTGGCCGGGGTAGCAGTGGATTTCTTCTATCTGTTCCTCGGGCAACTGACCGGCAGCCGCGAGCTGGCTGCGCTCAGTGACAACCTGCTGGTCAACGTGGTCACCTGCTGTGTGTTCATCGCCATGGCGGTGTGGATCTGCTGTCGCGGCATCGGTACCACCATGACCGTGCAATATGGCCTGGTGGCCCTGCAATTGGTGGTGCTGGTGGGCTTCGCCATGGCCGCGTTCGGCGGGGCTGCGGAAACGCCGCCGATGGACTTCGATATCAGCTGGTTCAACCCCTTCGGCGTCGAGTCGTTCTCGGCCTTCGCTGCCGGGCTTTCGCTGTCGATTTTCATTTTCTGGGGCTGGGACGTCTGCCTGACCGTAAGCGAAGAGTCGGTCGGCAGCGATGAGGTTCCCGGTCGGGCGGCAACCCTTACGGTCCTGCTGATTCTGGGCCTGTACCTGGTCACTGCCATCGCCACCCTGCAGTTCGCCGGGATCAGCGAGGAAGGCCTGGGCCTGAACAATCCGCGCATCCAGGAAAACGTCTTTGCCCACCTGGCCGGGCCGGTGATGGGGCCGATGGCGATCCTGATGTCCATTGCCGTACTGGCGAGCACCGCCGCGTCACTGCAATCGACCTTCGTGTCGCCGGCGCGTACCTTGCTCGCCATGGGCTACTACGGCGCCGTGCCGGAGCGCTTCGCGCGTATCTGCCCGCGCTCGCAGACCCCGCGCTATGCCACCATCTGCGCCGGGGTCGCCGCCGGGGTGTTCTACGTGACCATGCGTACACTCAGCGAGAACGTGCTCGCCGACACCATTACCGCGCTGGGCATGATGATCTGCTTCTACTATTCGCTGACGGCCTTCGCCTGCGTCTGGTACTTCCGCCACAGCCTGTTCGACAGCCTGCGCCACTTCTTCATGCGTGGAGTGTGCCCGTTGCTGGGCGGCGCGATCCTGTCGGTAATCTTCGTGCAGACGGCCTTCGACAGCGCTTCGCCGGAGTTCGGCAGCGGCTCGCATGTGGGCGGGTTGGGGCTGGTGTTCGTGATCGCGATGATCATCCTGCTGCTGGGCATCGTCCTGATGCTGCTGTCGCGCCTGCGTGCACCGGCGTTCTTCCTGGGCGTGACGCTGCGTCGTCACGCCACTGTCCCCAGCCGCCGCTAGGCTTTCCCAAGGCGGCCAGGGAGGCGAGGGCTCAAGCCAGCAGTTGCTTGAGCAGCTCGCCGTGGCGCTGCTGCTGACCGTCCCGTTGCAGGCGGTTGGCGCGGAACACGGCTTTCAGGTCTTCCAGCGCGGTGGCGAAGTCGTCGTTGATGATGACGTACTCGTACTCGTCGTAATGCTCCATCTCGCTGACCGCTTCGCGCATCCTGCCTTCGATGATCTCGTCGCTGTCCTGGCCCCGGTTGGTCAGGCGCTGGCGCAGGGCCTGCTGGCTCGGTGGCAGGATGAAGATCGAGCGGGTCTGCGGCATCAGCTTGCGTACTTGCTGGGCGCCTTGCCAGTCGATCTCCAGGATCAGGTCGTGGCCCTGGTCCAGTGTCTGCTGCAGGGCGCTGCGCGAGGTGCCGTAGCAGTTGCCGAAGACCTCGGCCTGTTCGAGGAAGTCGCCCTGGGCGTTCATCCGCTCGAATTCTGCGCGATCGACGAAGTGATAGTTGACCCCATCGCGCTCGCCCGGGCGCATGGCGCGGGTGGTATGCGAGACCGACACGCGGATGTGGTTCAGGTCGTCGGTCAGGGCCTTGACCAGGCTGGTCTTGCCGGCGCCGGACGGGGCGGAAATGATGAACAGGGTGCCGCTGCTGTGTTTCATGATGGGGGTGGCCTTACTCGATGTTCTGTACTTGTTCACGCATCTGCTCGATCAGGACCTTGAGGTTCACCGCCGATTGCGTGCTGCGTGGGTCGAAGGCTTTGGAGCCGAGGGTGTTGGCTTCGCGGTTGAGCTCCTGCATCAGGAAGTCCAGGCGCCGGCCCGCAGCGCCGCCGGACTTGAGCACGCGGCGCACCTCGGTGACATGGGTGCTGAGGCGGTCGAGTTCTTCGGCGACATCGCTTTTCTGGGCCAGCAGGACCATTTCCTGTTCCAGGCGCTGCGGGTCCAGCTCGGCTTTCATGTCGTTGAAGCGGTCGAGGATCTTCTGCCGTTGCGCGGCGAGCATCTGCGGGACCAGGGTGCGCAGGGTAGCGACCTCATGGCTCATGCTGTCCAGCCGCTCGTTGATCAGCCGGGCCAGCTCGGCGCCTTCGCGATTGCGCCCGTTCTTGAGTTCGGCGAGCGCGTCTTCGAACAGCGCCAGGGCTTCCTGGTTCAGGGCCTGCGGGTCGGCAGCATCGGCCACCAGTACGCCAGGCCAGGACAGCACGGCCAGCGGGTTCAGCGGTGCAGGATTCTTGATCAGGCTGGCGACGCTTTCGGCGGCTTCCACCAGTTGGCGGGCGCGCTCCTGGTCTACCTGCAGCGATTTGCCGGCGTTCTCTTCGGTGAAACGCAGGGTGCACTCCACTTTCCCGCGGGAAATGCCCTGGCGCAGGGCCTCGCGTACCGCGCCTTCGAGGTCGCGGAAGGCGTCCGGCAGGCGTAGATGCGGCTCGAGATAGCGATGGTTGACCGAGCGCAACTCCCAGATGAGGGTGCCCTGGGTCCCGGCTCGTTCGACACGAGCGAAGGCGGTCATGCTGTGCACCATGGGAAGTACCTCGCAGATGGATGAAGGAGAAAGCCGACGGCTGCAAAGGCGCAGGATTGTAACGCAGTGCGCCGCCCGGTCCCATCTACTGATGTTACAAACCGGTGTGGAAGGACAGGGTGAATACCGACCGGGGGCTTTGGACTGTTCTCCCGGGCCTCATCGCTGGCAAGCCAGCTCCCACAGGGTCCGGGTCGCTGCAGAACCTGTGGGAGCTGGCTTGCCAGCGATGAGGCCGGTACAGCCAATACAGCTTCAGGCATGTCCACTGCGGCCCTGGCGCTCTATAATGCTCGGCAGTTCGAACCCCCAGTACAGGTATCCCCTATGAAACGTCCAAGTGGTCGCGCCGCCGATCAGCTTCGCTCGATCCGCATCACCCGCAACTACACCAAGCACGCCGAAGGGTCGGTACTGGTCGAGTTCGGCGACACCAAGGTGGTCTGCACCGTTAGCGTCGAGAATGGTGTTCCGCGCTTCCTCAAAGGCCAGGGCCAGGGCTGGCTGACCGCCGAGTACGGCATGCTGCCGCGTTCGACCGGCGAGCGTAACCAGCGTGAGGCCAGCCGTGGCAAGCAGGGCGGCCGGACCCTTGAGATCCAGCGCCTGATCGGGCGCTCGCTGCGTGCCGCCTTGGACATGAGCAAGCTTGGCGACATCACCCTGTATGTCGATTGCGATGTGATCCAGGCCGATGGCGGCACCCGCACCGCATCCATTACCGGTGCGATGGTCGCCCTGGTCGATGCCCTGCGCGTGGTCAAGAAGCGTGGCGGCCTGAAGGGCGGCGACCCGCTCAAGCACATGATCGCCGCCGTGTCGGTGGGCATGTACCAGGGCGAAGCGGTCCTCGACCTGGACTACCTGGAAGACTCCGCCGCCGAGACCGACCTGAACGTGGTCATGACCAGCTCGGGCGGCTTCATCGAGGTCCAGGGCACCGCCGAAGGCGCGCCGTTCCAGCCGCAGGAGCTGAACGCCATGCTGGCGATCGCGCAGAAAGGCATGGCCGATCTGTTCGAGCTGCAGAAGGCTGCGCTGGCCGATTGATCCCACAGGGTCCGAGTTCAGGCTCACAAAAAAGCCGACCCATGAGGTCGGCTTTTTTGCATCTGGCGATCAGATCGTCAGCGTCCAGTCGTAGTCGACGATCAGCGGCGCGTGCTGCGAGAAGCGCGGCTGGCGCGGCAGACGTGCACTGCGCACGAAGCGGCGCAGGCCCGGGGTCAGCAACTGGTAGTCGAAGCGATAGCCCAGGTTGAGCATCTCGGCCTGCTCGTTGTCTGGCCACCAGCTGTACTGGTCGCCTTCGCGGCTGACTTCGCGCAGGGCATCGACATAACCCATGTTTCCGACGATCTCGTCCATCCAGGCACGCTCGGGGGCAAGGAAGCCCGGCGACTGCTGGCTGTCGCGCCAGTTCTTGATGTCGAGCTTCTGCTGCGCCACGTAGAGCGAGCCGCAATAGATGTATTCACGGCGCTTGCGACGCTGCTTGTCCAGGTACTTGGCGAAGTCGTCCATCAACTTGAACTTCTGGTTCAGGTCTTCGTCGCCGTTCTGCCCGGAAGGCAGGAGCAAGGTAGCAATACTGACTTTGTCGAAATCGGCCTGCAGGTAACGTCCGTAGCGGTCGGCTGTCTCGAAGCCCAGGCCACTGATGACTGCCTTGGGCTGCAACCGCGAATAAAGTGCCACGCCGCCTTGGGCGGGTACTTCTGCGTCGCAGGCATAAAGGAAGTAGCCATCGAGCTGATAAGCCGGGTCGTCGAGTTCAAAGGCCGAAGCGCGGGTATCCTGAAGGCAGATGACGTCGGCATTCTGGGCTTGCAGCCAGCTGAGCAAACCACGCTCGACCGCAGCCTGAATGCCATTAACGTTCACACTGATGATCCGCATAAATGGCCCCAAAAATCACGTGCGTGTATGATACCCGAGCTCTACTCAATTAGCTAAATCCGTGGTATCCGGGACTCCTCATGCAGCCGTATCAGCGCGACTTCATTCGTTTTGCCATCGATCGCGGGGTTCTGCGCTTCGGTGAGTTCACTCTCAAGTCGGGCCGTACCAGCCCGTATTTCTTCAATGCCGGCCTGTTCAACAGCGGTTCGGCCCTGGCCCAGCTCGGTCGTTGCTACGCGGCGGCGATCGTCGACAGCAAGATCCCGTTCGACGTGCTGTTCGGCCCGGCCTACAAGGGCATTCCCCTGGCGGCGGCCACCGCAGTCGCCCTCGCCGAGCAGCATCAGCTCGACGTGCCATGGTGCTTCAACCGCAAGGAAGCCAAGGACCACGGTGAAGGCGGCAGCCTGGTTGGCGCGCCGCTGGCTGGTGACGTGCTGATCATCGACGACGTGATCACTGCCGGCACCGCGATCCGCGAAGTCATGCAGATCATCAAGGCCCAGCAAGCCCGTGCCGCCGGCGTGCTGATCGCGCTGAACCGCGAAGAGCGCGGCAATGGCGAGTTGTCGGCGATCCAGGAAGTGGAGCGCGACTTCGGCATTCCGGTGGTCAGCATCGTTTCCCTGACCCAGGTCCTCGAGTTCCTTGCCGACGACCCGCAGCTCAAGCAGCACCTGCCAGCGGTGGAAGCCTACCGCGCGCAGTACGGCATCTGAGCCGGAAGAAATGAAAAAGGCGACCCGAAGGTCGCCTTTTTCCTGCCCGCAAAATGCTTACTGACGCGGCTTGCGGTTGGTGATCAGGGTGCCGACGCCGCTGTCGGTGAAGATTTCCAGCAGTACGGCATTCGGTACCCGGCCGTCGATGATGTGCGAGCTGTGCACGCCACCCTGGACCGCTTCCAGCGCGCAGCGGATCTTCGGCAGCATACCGCCGTAGATGGTGCCGTCGGCGATCAGTGCGTCGACCTGTTCGGTGCTCAGACCGGTCAGCACGGTACCTTGCTTGTCCATCAGGCCGGCGATGTTGGTCAGCAGCATCAGCTTCTCGGCTTTCAGCGCTTCGGCAACCTTGCCGGCAACCAGGTCGGCGTTGATGTTGTACGACTCACCGTTCGGGCCCACGCCGATTGGCGCGATGACCGGGATGAAGTCGCCCTTCACCAGCATGTTCAGCAGGTCGGTGTTGACGCCCACCACTTCGCCAACGTGGCCGATGTCGATGATTTCCGGGGTGGTCATTTCCGGGGTCTGGCGGGTGACGGTGAGCTTTTTCGCGCGGATCAGCTCGGCGTCCTTGCCGGTCAGGCCGATGGCGCTGCCGCCGTGACGGTTGATCAGGTTGACGATGTCCTTGTTCACCTGGCCGCCAAGCACCATTTCCACCACGTCCATGGTCGCGGCGTCGGTAACCCGCATGCCATCGACGAAACGGCTTTCGATCGACAGACGGTTGAGCAGGTCACCGATCTGCGGGCCACCGCCGTGCACCACCACCGGGTTGATACCGACCGCCTTCATCAGCACCACGTCGCGGGCGAAGCCGGTTTTCAGCTCTTCGCTCTCCATCGCGTTGCCGCCGTACTTGATCACCAGGGTCTTGCCGACGAAGCGTCGGATATAAGGCAGCGCTTCGGACAGTACCTTGGCGACATGGGTGGCGGCATCGCGATCGAGGGTCATGCAGGGCTCCAGTTGGAACAAGTGGTTCGGTCAGAACGGTAGTTGCAGGTCAGGGGCTACGCGCTTGAGCTGCGCGTGGAATATAGCCTTGATTCGCTGCAGTTCGGCGTCATTGTCGGCCTCGAAGCGCAGGACCAGCACCGGGGTGGTGTTGGAGGCGCGGACCAGGCCCCAGCCGTGGGGATAATCGACCCGCACACCGTCGATGGTGGTCAGGTCGGCTTGGCCCCAGTCGGCGTCGCGTTGCAGTGCATCAATGATGGCGAATTTACTCTCGTCGGTCACATCAATGTTGATTTCCGGCGTGGAAATATCATTCGGGAAGCCCGCGAACAGGGTTTCGGCGTCCGTTTCGGTCTTGCTGAGGATTTCCAGCAGCCGCGCGGCGCTGTAGATACCGTCGTCGAAGCCGAACCAGCGTTCCTTGATGAAAATGTGCCCGCTCATCTCGCCTGCAAGCAGGGCGCCGGTTTCCTTCATCTTCTTCTTGATCAGCGAGTGGCCGGTTTTCCACATCCGCGCATGGCCGCCGTGTTCGGCGATCAGCGGGGTCAGGCGACGGGTGCACTTGACGTCGAAGATGATCTCGGCGCCCGGGTTGCGGTCCAGCACGTCCTGGGCGAACAGCATCAGCAGGCGGTCGGGATAGACGATGCTGCCGGTGTTGGTCACCACGCCGACGCGGTCACCGTCGCCGTCGAAGGCCAGGCCGATGTCGGCGCCGGTTTCCTTCACTTTCGCGATCAGATCGACGAGGTTCTCCGGTTTTCCCGGATCCGGATGGTGATTGGGGAAGTTGCCGTCCACTTCGCAGAACAATGGGATGACCTCGCAGTTCAGTGCGGCCAGCAGCTGTGGCGCGTTGACCCCGGCGGCACCGTTGCCGCAGTCCACCACCACCTTCAGGCGCCGGGCGAGCTTGATGTCGCCGACGATCTGCTGGTGATAGCGCGGGAGGATATCGACCTTTTCCACCTTGCCGGCGCCGCGCGGCAGGTCCTCGTTCTTGATGCGGTTCAGCAGGGCCTGGATCTGCTCGTTGGCAAGGGTGTCGCCGGCGATGACGATCTTGAAGCCGTTGTAGTCCGACGGGTTATGGCTGCCAGTGAGCATCACCCCGGACTTGCCGGCCAGCACATTGGCCGCGTAGTACAGGGCAGGGGTCGGCACCAGGCCGACATCGCTGACCTGGCAACCGGCGTCGGCCAGGCCCTTGATCAGTTGTTCCACCAGCATCGGACCGGACAGGCGGCCATCTCGGCCAACGGAAACGTTCGGCTCGCCCTGGGCGATGCTCTGGGCGCCGATGGCGCGGCCGATCCAGTAAGCCGTTTCGGCGTGCAGGGTCTTTCCGACCACACCACGGATATCGTAGGCGCGGAAGATGCTGTCAGGCAGTGCGGGGATCAGTTGGGCCATATCGTTCATCACGGGACTCCAGTCTCGAAGGCTTTCGGGCGTATGGAACGCTTGGACGGCCTTTCCGGCGGAGAGTTCGCCCTCGACAGGCCGTCGAGGGCGATCAACGGATCAATGGCTACCGGAATGACCGAAGCCGCCGGCGCCGCGCTGGGTCTCGTCGAAGGTCTCGACGATGTCGAAATGCGTCTGTACCACCGGCACCAGGACCAGCTGTGCGATGCGCTCGCCGACGGCGATATTGAAGGCGGTCTGGCCGCGGTTCCAGCACGACACCATCAGTTCGCCCTGGTAGTCCGAGTCGATCAGGCCGACCAGGTTGCCCAGGACGATGCCGTGTTTGTGGCCCAGGCCGGAACGCGGCAGGATCATGGCCGCCAGGCCCGGATCGCCGATGTAGATCGACAGTCCGGTGGGGATCAGCAGGGTCTGGCCCGGCTCGAGCAGGGTGTCTTCCTTGAGCATCGCGCGCAGGTCGAGGCCGGCCGAGCCGGGGGTGGCGTATTGCGGCAGCGGGAATTCGGCGCCGATGCGTGGATCGAGGATCTTGGCTTGGAGAGCGTGCATGTGGATCAAACCTGGTTGAGGCGTTCAGCGATGAAAGCGATCAGCTGGCGGGCGATCTTGCCCTTGCTGGTCTGCGCGAAAAGGGTTTCGTGGAGCTGACGGTCGATCACGCTGCAGGCGTTTTCCTCGCTGTTGAAGCCAATGCTGGGGTTGGCCACGTCATTGGCGACGATCAGGTCGAGGTTCTTGTCCTTGAGCTTGCGGGCGGCGTAATCGAGCAGGTGTTCGGTCTCGGCGGCGAAGCCGACGCTGAACGGACGGTCGGGACGGGTGGCGATGGTGGCCAGGATGTCCGGGTTGCGCACCATCTGCAGCAGCAGGCCGTCGCCGGTCGTAGGGTCTTTCTTGAGTTTCTGCGGGGCGACGACTTCCGGGCGGTAGTCCGCGACCGCCGCCGAGGCAATGAACAAATCGCAGGGGATTGCCGCCTCGCAGGCCGCGAGCATATCGCGGGCGCTGACCACATCGATCCGGGTGACCCGGTCCGGGGTGGGCAGGTGCACCGGGCCGGTGACGAGCGTTACTCGGGCGCCGGCTTCCACTGCGGCCTCGGCCAGGGCGAAGCCCATTTTCCCGGAGCTGTGGTTGGTGATGTAGCGCACCGGGTCGATGTTTTCCTGGGTCGGCCCGGCGGTAATCAGCACGTGCTTGCCGGTCAGTGACTCGCGCTTGAAGCACTCGGCGGCGCACCAGGCCAGGTCGGTGGCTTCGAGCATGCGGCCGAGGCCCACGTCGCCGCAGGCCTGGCTGCCCGACGCCGGGCCGAAGACCTGGATCCGGCGTTGCTGCAAGGTATCGAGGTTGGCCTGGGTGGCCGGATCGCGCCACATCGCCTGGTTCATCGCCGGAGCGACGGCCACGGTGGCGTCGGTGGCGAGTACCAGGGTGGTCAGCAGATCGTCGGCCACGCCCTGGGCGAGACGCGCGATCAGGTCGGCGGTGGCGGGTGCGATCAGCACCAGGTCGGCCCATTTGGCCAGTTCGATATGGCCCATCGCCGCTTCGGCAGCGGGATCCAATAGGTCCATGTGCACGGGGTGCCCGGACAGCGCTTGCATGGTCAGCGGAGTGATGAATTCGGCTCCGCCGCGGGTCATGACCACGCGCACCTGGGCGCCGTGTTCCAGAAGTCGGCGAACCAGCTCGGCGCTCTTGTAGGCGGCAATGCCGCCGCCGACGCCGAGAACAATGCGTTTCCGATACAGCCGCTGCATAGGCCTGCCTTTTTCCGATGGAAGTTGTGCACCGCGCCGACGCCTCCCCAGGCCGAATCGCTGTGCAAAAAGTGGCGGCTAATGTAGCACAGCGCCGCTTCCAGCAAGAGCGCCGGAAGCAGTAACGGACAGACAGAGGGATTTGCGATGAGCATCAGGGACTGGCCTGCGGCGGAACGGCCAAGGGAAAAGCTGTTGGAACGGGGCGCGGCAAACCTGTCGGACGCCGAATTGCTGGCCATTTTCCTGCGCATCGGCGTACGTGGAAAAAGCGCGGTGGACCTGGCCCGGGAACTGCTGCAGCGCTTTGGCGGCCTGCGCGGGCTGCTGGAGGCGGATCAGCGTGGCTTCAGCCAGGGGCAGGGCCTCGGCCCGGCCAAGTTCGCCCAGTTGCAGGCGGTGTTGGAAATGGCGCGTCGGCACCTGGGCGAAACCCTGCAGCGGGGTTCGGCGCTGGAGCGGCCAGAGGCGGTGCGCACCTACCTGAAGGCGCAGATGCGGCATGAGCGCAACGAGGTGTTCGGCTGCCTGTTCCTCGACACCAAGCACCGGCCGCTAGGCTTCGAAATCCTTTTCCGTGGCTCCATCGACAGCGCCACGGTGTATCCGCGCCAGGTGGTCAAGCGAGCCCTGGCCTACAACGCGGCGGCGTTGATCCTCTGTCACAACCATCCTTCCGGCAACCCCGAGCCAAGCAAGGCCGACATCCGCCTGACCCACCGGTTGGTGGATGCCCTGGAAAGCATCGAGGTGCGCGTGCTCGATCACTTCATCATCGGCGACGGCGAGCCGTTGTCGATGCTGGAGCGGGGGTGTTTCTTCAGTAACCCGTCCTGAGGTGTTGCCGATGGCCTCATCGCTGGCAAGCCAGCTCCCACAGTGACCGCGTGCGCCGCAAAACCTGTGGGAGCTGGCTTGCCAGCGATGAGGCCCGATCAGACACAGGAGATAACCCGCTATTTCTCTACCTTCACCCCGGCAAAGTCCTGCCGCCCGAACGGATTCACCTGGTAGCCCTCCACATCCTTGCGCAGCAGCACCGCAGCGGTCGGGTGGGCCAGCGGCAGCCACAGGGCCTGCTGCTGGATCTGCGCCTGGGCCTGCTGGTACAGGCGGCTGCGTACGCTCTGGTCGGTGGTGGTCTTGCCGGCGCTGATCAGCTGGTCAAGGCGCGAGTCGCAATAGCGCGCGAAGTTGGTCCCGGAGGTGACCGCAGCGCAGGAAAACTGCGGGCTGAGGAAGTTGTCCGGGTCGCCGTTGTCGCCCGCCCAGCCCATGAACAGCAAATCATGCTCGCCAGCCTTGGCCCGACGAATCAGCTCGCCCCACTCGATGACGCGGATTTCCGTTTTGATCCCGACCTTGGCCAGGTCTGCCTGCAACAACTGCGCGCCCAGGCTCGGGTTGGGATTGAGCAGGCTGCCGGACGGGCGGGTCCAGATCGTGGTGCTGAAACCGTCGGGCAGGCCGGCTTTCTTCAGCAGATCGCGGGCTTTGTCGAGGTTGGTCGGGTAGCCCGGCAGCGACTTGTCATAACTCCAGGTGTTCGGCGGGAACGGGCCGTTGGCAGTGACTGCCGTGCCTTCGAATACGGCCTTGAGGTAGCTGTCCTTGTCGAAGGCGAGGTTGATCGCCTGGCGCACTTCCGGCTTGTCCAGCGGCGGGTGCTGGCTGTTGATGGCGACGAAGGCGGTCATGAACGCTTCGGTCTTTTCCACCTTGAGGTTGGCGTCCTCGCTTGCCGCAGCGAGGTCCAGCGGCTTTGGCGAAAGGGCAATCTGGCATTCATTGCGTCGCAGCTTTTGCAGGCGCACGTTGGCGTCCGGGGTGATGGCGAAGATCAGTGGGTCGACTGCCGGCTTGCCATTGAAGTAGTCCGGGTTGGCCCGATAACGCACCACCGCATCCTTCTGGAAGCGGTTGAAGACGAACGGCCCGGTGCCCACCGGCTGGCTGTTGAGTTTTTCCGGAGTACCTGCCTTGAGCAATTGATCGGCGTACTCCGCCGGGTAGATCGAGGCGAAGCCCATGCTCAGGGTGGCGAGGAAGGTGGCGTCCGGGTGGCTCAGGGTGAAACGCACGGTCAACGGATCCGGGGCGTCGATCTGCTTGATCAGGTCGGGCAGTTGCAGCGATTGCGCATGGGGGAAGCCGCTCTGGGCGACCTTATGCCAGGAGTGCGCCGGGTACAGCATACGCTGGAAGCTGAACAGCACGTCATCGGCGTTCAGCGTGCGGCTTGGCTTGAAGTACGGGGTGGTATGGAACTTCACCTCGGGCCGCAGCTTGAATTCCCAGGTCAGGCCGTCGTCGGATACCGTCCAGCTCTGGGCCAGGCTCGGCACCACCTTGCCGGTCGCTGCGTCGAACTCCACCAGGCGGTTCATCAGCACGTCGGCCGAGGCATTGGTGGTGGTCAGCGAGTTGTACTGGACCACGTCGAAGCCTTCGGGGCTGGCTTCGGTGCATACGCTGAGGGCGGCGGCCTGGGCCATGGCAGGGCCGAGCAGGGAGGCGAGCAACAGGGATAGAACGGCGGGGCGCATGATAACTCCTAGGCTGAACGACGACCCATCTGCCAGTGCAGTCTGGAAAAGACCTACCCTAGTGCCCCGGATTACAAATCGCCAACATCTTTTTCAACGAATCGCACGACGAGCGGTAAACTGCCGTGCAGCCCGTTTGCCACGCCGTGCGGGCCCGGGCGGTACAGGGTGCAGTGATATTGTTTGTTGTTGTGCTCTGGTCTTTCTGGTATAAAGCAGCGCTCTTTTCTAGGGGCCCGGTGTGTAGCATCCTCGGGTGTAGCCGGTAAGACCCCGAAGAATCACGGCGCCTGGCGCCAGAAACTGAGAGATTAAGCGGCCAACCCATGCCGGGTTGGGCATGTGGTTTTAGAGGGCTGAGGCATGTCGAGAGTCTGTCAAGTTACTGGTAAGGGTCCAGTAACCGGGAACAACATTTCCCACGCAAACAACAAAACCCGTCGTCGTTTCCTGCCGAACCTGCAGCATCACCGCTTCTGGGTCGAGTCCGAGAAGCGTTTCGTGCGTCTGCGCGTTTCCGCCAAGGGCATGCGTATCATCGACAAGCGCGGCATCGATGCCGTTCTGGTCGACATTCGCCGTAACGGCATCAAGGTCTAAGGGAGAACGTCATGCGTGAACTGATCCGTTTGGTGTCGAGCGCCGGTACTGGCCACTTCTACACCACCGACAAGAACAAGCGCACCACTCCGGACAAGATCGAGATCAAGAAATACGATCCGGTCGTCCGTAAGCACGTGATGTACAAGGAAGCCAAGATCAAGTAATTGGTCTGGTTTTCGGGAAAGGCCCGTATCTTCCGGATACGGGCTTTTTTTATGCCTGTGTCCCGGGTGTCCGGGATTTGACGCAAAAAAACAAAAACGCCCGGTGCCAAATGGCACCGGGCGTTTTGTTGCGAGGCAAGATCAGCCGAAGCAGACGCCGGTGATTACACCCTTGTCGTCGGTCAACACCTGGATGCGCGCGTTGTTGATTTCCTTGGTGTGCGGCTCGTTCGGGCCGACGACGAGGACACGTCCGGTCAGCCTGGTGATCTCGGCCTTGATGGCTTCGGTGTATTCGCAGCCGATCAGCTTGGCCAGGGCAGCTTTTGCTTCTTCATTGGTCATGTCTTTTTCTTCCTTGTAGGTGGATGTCCGGATGGACAAGGCCATGATCCCGGAGCGCACACCCTGCCATGCGCTACATATCTACTTCTGCTCGAACATCACGTAGATCTTGCGGCACGGCTCCAGCACCTCCCAGGTGCCTTTGAAACCCGCAGGAATGACGAAGCGGTCGCCAGCGCGCAAGGTCTTGGCCTCACCTTGCTCATCGCGCAGAACCGAAACGCCATGAACGATTTCGCAATATTCATGCTCGGTGTAGTTGACCGTCCATTGCCCGACCTCGCCTTCCCATACGCCCGCCGCAAACTGCCCGCACGGGCTGGAATAGTGGTTATAGACCGCTTGCTCGGGGTTGCCCTTGAGGATCTTTTCAGCGGCAGGACGGTAGCGCTCGGCTTCGGTCAGGACCTGAGCAAAATCAATGATCTGCTGGATGTTCATGGCGCGGGTTCACCTGATTGTTAAATAAAATGAACATGACTAGGCTTTTGGCAGCTTAATGTCAAATATATTGATAATCCGGGTCCCAGTAGTTTAGGGTGTCGGATGCTGTAGAGCGATGACAGCTCCGGCGGAATTTTCTGACAGTGTCGACGACCTCTCGTGCGACGCTGCACATCAACAAGAGGAGTTTGCTATGACCACCCTGACGCGTGCGGATTGGGAAGAGCGTGCCCGGCAACTGAAGATCGAAGGCCGTGCCTTCATCAACGGCGAATACACCGCGGCCGCTTCCGGCCAGACCTTCGAATGCATCAGCCCGGTGGATGGTCGCCTGCTGGCGCACATCGCCAGCTGCGACGAAGCCGACGCCCAGCGCGCCGTGGAAAATGCCCGCGCTACCTTCGAGTCCGGCGTCTGGTCACGCATGGCTCCGGCCAAGCGCAAGGCCACCCTGATCCGCTTCGCCGGCCTGCTCAAGCAAAACGTCGAAGAGCTGGCGCTGCTGGAAACCCTGGACATGGGCAAGCCGATCGGCGACTCCTCGACCATCGACATCCCGGGTGCTGCCAATGCCCTGGCCTGGAACGGCGAGGCCATCGACAAGGTGTACGACGAAGTCGCCCCAACCCCGCACGACCAGCTCGGCCTGGTCACCCGCGAGCCAGTGGGCGTTGTTGGCGCCATCGTACCGTGGAACTTCCCGCTGTTGATGGCCTGCTGGAAACTCGGCCCGGCCCTGGCCACCGGTAACTCCGTGGTCCTGAAACCGTCGGAAAAATCCCCACTGACCGCCATCCGCATCGCCCAGTTGGCGGTGGATGCCGGCATCCCGGCTGGCGTGCTCAACGTCCTTCCTGGCTATGGCCACACCGTTGGCAAGGCCCTGGCCCTGCACATGGATGTGGACACCCTGGTGTTCACCGGGTCGACCAAGATCGCCAAGCAACTGATGGTCTATGCCGGCGAATCGAACATGAAGCGCGTGTGGCTGGAAGCTGGCGGCAAGAGCCCGAACATCGTCTTTGCCGACGCGCCTGACCTGAAGGCCGCCGCCGAAGCCGCTGCCAGCGCCATCGCCTTCAACCAGGGCGAGGTCTGCACCGCCGGCTCGCGCCTGCTGGTGGAGCGCTCGATCAAGGACCAGTTCCTGCCGATGGTCCTGGAGGCCCTGAAAGCCTGGAAACCGGGCAACCCGCTGGACCCGGCGACTACCGTCGGCGCCCTGGTCGACACCCAGCAACTGAACACCGTGCTGGGCTATATCGAGTCCGCCCACGCCGACGGCGCCAAGCTGCTGGTTGGCGGCAAGCGCATCCTCGAAGAGACCGGCGGCACCTATGTCGAACCAACCATCTTCGACGGCGTGTCCAATGCCATGCGCATCGCCAAGGAAGAGATCTTCGGGCCGGTGCTGTCGGTGATCACCTTCGACACCGTCGAAGAAGCCGTCGCCATCGCCAACGACACCCCGTACGGCCTGGCTGCCGGTGTATGGACTTCCAACATCAGCAAGGCGCACAAGACCGCCAAAGCCCTGCGTGCCGGCAGCGTCTGGGTCAACCAGTACGACGGCGGCGACATGACCGCGCCGTTCGGTGGCTTCAAGCAGTCGGGCAACGGCCGCGACAAGTCGCTGCACGCACTGGACAAGTACACCGAGCTGAAAGCTACCTGGATCAAGCTGTAAGCACCCTGCGCGGCTGAAAGGCCGCGTCAGTTCGATCCGGTCATGCAGCCGGACCTTGCCACCAGGCGGGTCCGGCTGTGTCGTCTGTGCTGTAGGGAAATGCTTCGAGGGAGATGAGATGCGTTGGGGGACTTACTTCGCCGTGTTGGCGGCTGTGCTCAGTGTCGGCCTGGCGCTGGGGGTCAGCATGCCGCTGGTGTCCTTGCGCCTGGAAGGCTGGGGGTACGGCAGCTTCGCCATCGGCGTGATGGCAGCGATGCCGGCGATCGGCGTATTGCTTGGCGCCAGCCTGGCCAGCCGCCTGGCGGCGCGTTTCGGCACCCCAGGCTTGATGCGCCTGTGCCTGTGGGCTGGCGCGCTGTCCATCGGTGCCTTGGCGCTGTTGCCAAGCTATCCGGTGTGGCTGGTGCTGCGCCTGTTGATCGGCGTCGTCCTGACTATTGTCTTCATCCTCGGTGAAAGCTGGATCAACCAGTTGGTAGTGGAGGAATGGCGCGGCCGCCTGGTGGCGCTGTATGGCAGCAGCTATGCCCTTAGCCAACTGGCCGGGCCTTTGTTGCTGGGCGTGGTGGGCTCGGACGACGACCTCGGTTTCTGGATTGGCGTCGGCCTGCTGGTCGTCTCGCCGCTGCTGCTGTTCGGGCGCGGCGGTGCGCCGAGCACCGAGGCGGCCAGCGTGACCTTCTTCGACCTGTTCGGCTTCTGTCGGAAGTTGCCGGTGATTGCGTGGGCGATTGCCCTGTTCGCGGCATTCGAGGCAATGATCCTGACCCTGCTGCCGGTGTACTGCCTGCAACAGGGCTTCACTGCGGAAGTCGCGCTGTTCATGGTCAGTACCGTGGTCGTGGGCGATGCGGTGCTGCAACTGCCGATCGGTGCCCTGGCCGACCGCATGTCCCGGCGCACCTTGTTCAGTGGTTGCGCGGTGACGCTGGCGGTGTCCAGCCTGATGATCCCCTTGCTCCTGCAAACCCAGCTGATCTGGCCGCTGTGGGTGTTGTTCGGCGCCAGCGCCGGTGGCTTGTTCACCCTGTCGCTGATCCTCATCGGCGAGCGCTATCGCGATGACGCGCTGGTGCGGGCCAACGCGCATGTGGCGCAGTTGTGGGGTCTTGGCTGCCTGATCGGGCCGTTGGCGGCGGGGGCGGGGAGCCAGTGGCTGAGTGGGCATGCGTTGCCGTGGTTCATGGCAGTGGGGGCTCTGGTCCTGGTGTTGTTGTCGCGTCGGGCCAATGCTTTCGAGGCGGTTGCCGTCTCTGATTGATCGCGCAAAGGTGTTTTTGCAAGCAAGGACGCTTCACGCGTTAGCTTAGGATTTTTCCTATATCTCAGCCGCTGGCCGGCAGTCAGGATTCCGGGGAATTCGTTCCCCGGGACATCCGCCATGGCCGTTCAATCCGATCTGCGCTTCACCTTCACCGCAGCAGCCGGTGAATTCGAGGTCGTCGAGTTCCACCTCACCGAGGCCCTCTCCGAAACCTTTCGCCTCGAAGTCGACCTGAGCAGCACCGATGCCGCCGTGAAGTTCGGCGAGATCCTCGACCGCCCCGCGCTGTTCACCCTCTGGCAGGGCGGCCAGCCCGTGCGCTACGTCCATGGTTTGGTGAGTTCCTTCCAGCAGGGCGAAACCGGCTTTCGCCGCACCCGCTACCGCGCCATCGTCGAGCCCCGCCTGGCCCGCCTGCACCTGTGCTCGGACTGGCGCATCTTCCAGACCCTCAGCGTGCCCGACATCGCCAACGTGATGCTGAAAAAGCACGCCCTCACCCTCGACTACGAACTGCGCGCGGCCAAGGCCCACACTGTGCGCGAGTATTGCGTGCAGGCCGGCGACACCGACTATCACTTCGTCGAGCGCATCATGCGCGAGGAAGGCTTTTTCTACGGTTTT
>NZ_JAOECN010000051.1:0-26618 GCF_029836855.1 Pseudomonas sp. GD04058 | reverse complement strand
ACACCACAAGACCTTTTGGCACAAAAAAGCCAACCCGAAGGTTGGCTCTTTTCACATGAAGCCCTTACTCGGACCGCGGCTTGCCGCGACCGGTCCCCGGCCCGGAACGCTTCGGCGCCGCCGCCGGCTTGCGCCGTACATCGCTCGGACGCTCGGCCACGGTGGTACGGCCCTTGCGCCCGCCCTCTTCACGCGGCTGACGCGCCGGACGCTCACCCGCAGGCGCTCCGTCCTTGGCCGGACGCAGGGTGCGCACACGCTCGCCACGGCCCACCGGCTTGCTGGATTTACGCTGCATGCGCTCCAGCTTGTCCTTGGTCTTGGCATTCATCGCCGGCATCGCTACCGGGGTCAGGCCCACTTCCGCCGCCAGGATGTCGATCTCGCCCTGGCTCATTTCGCGCCAGCGGCCCATTGGCAGGTCGGAGTTGAGGAACACCGGGCCGAAACGCACGCGCTTCAGGCGGCTGACCACCAGGCCCTGGGATTCCCACAGGCGACGCACCTCACGGTTGCGGCCTTCCATCACCACGCAGTGATACCAGTGGTTGAAGCCCTCACCGCCGGGCGCCACCTGGATGTCGGTGAAACGCGCCGGACCGTCTTCCAGCACCACGCCTTCTTTCAGGCGGGCAATCATGTCGTCGTCGACTTCACCCCGCACACGCACGGCGTATTCGCGGTCCATCTCGAAGGACGGGTGCATCAGGCGGTTGGCCAGCTCACCGTCGGTGGTGAACAGCAGCAAGCCGGTGGTGTTGATGTCGAGGCGGCCGACGTTGATCCAGCGGCCCTCTTTAGGGCGCGGCAGGCGGTCGAACACGGTAGGGCGGCCTTCCGGGTCGTCGCGGGTGCAGATCTCGCCGTCGGGCTTGTTGTACATGATCACGCGACGCACGGACTCCGCGCTTTCTTCGCGCTTGATCAGGCGGCCGTCGACGGAAATCGCGTCGTGCAGGTCGACACGCTGGCCGAGGGTCGCGACCACGCCGTTGACCTTGATCCGGCCTTCGCCGATCCAGGCCTCGACATCGCGGCGCGAGCCGACGCCAATGCGTGCGAGTACTTTTTGCAGTTTTTCCCCGGCCGGACGTGGCGGGCTGTCTTGCAGGTCTTGTTCACTCATCTGGGCACCTCCCGGTGTAAAAAGTCGAATCTGGGTTCCTGGTGCAGCGAGCACCAAAAAGGCCGCGAATCATACGCTGATCGCGGCGCAAACGCATCAGAGAGTAGACCGATATCGCGTTGCACGCCGGGCTTTGCGCCCGGCGGCGGTTCAATTCCTCGGTTCTTCAGGCTCGGCCTCGGCCGGCTGCTCTTGGTCGCCGGCTTGCGGGAGATCGCGCAGCAGGTCGTCGAAGTCGGTTTTCAACCCTTCCTCCATGGCGTCCAGCTCCACCAGCAGCGAGCGGAAACTGGTTTCCTCCGCCGGCGGCTGCTCGTCCGGGTCGGCGCTGGCGTCAGCGAGCGCCTGCAGATGGGCCGGAACCGGTAGATCGTCGAGGTCGACCGGCGGCATGGGCGACGGCTCCATCTCGCGCAGCTCGGCCAGCGGTGGCAGTTCGTCGAGGCTTTTCAGGTTGAAGTGGTCGAGAAAGGCCTTGGTGGTGGCGAACATCGCCGGGCGCCCGGGCACTTCGCGGTAGCCGACGATGCGCACCCACTCGCGCTCAAGCAGGGTCTTGATGATGTTGCTGTTGACCGCCACGCCGCGCACATCTTCGATCTCGCCACGGGTGATGGGCTGGCGGTAGGCGATCAGTGCCAGGGTTTCCAGCAAGGCGCGGGAATAGCGCTGCGGACGTTCTTCCCACAGGCGGCCGACCCAGGGCGCGTAGTCTTCGCGGATCTGCAGGCGATAACCGGAGGCCACTTCCTTGAGTTCGAAGGCCCGGCCTTCGCAGGACTCGCGCAGCAGCTCCAGGGCCTGCTTGAACACTTCGGGCTCGGGACGCTCGGCTTCTTCGAACAGCTCGAACAGGCGATCCAGGGATTGCGCCTTGCCGGAAGCCAGCAGGAACGCTTCCAGCAATGGCGCCAGGTCGTGGGGGTCAGTCAGGTTCATTGGGATGCTCGTGGATTACTCTGCCCGGGCCCGGACATGGATCGGCGCAAAGGGCTCATTCTGCACCAGTTCGACCAATTGTTCCTTGACCAGCTCGAGAATCGCCATGAAGGTCACCACTACGCCAAGCTTGCCCTCCTCGGCCTTGAACAGCTCGCCGAAGGCAACGAAGCCGGCGCCGCGCAGGCGCTCCAGCACTTCGCTCATGCGTTCGCGGGTGGACAGCGCCTCGCGGCTGACCTGATGGCTTTCAAACAGGTCGCTGCGCCGCAGCACCTCGGCCATGGACATCAGCACTTCCTCGATGATCACATCAGGCAGCAGCTTGCGCGCCTTGGCCTGCGGGGCTTCCAGTTGCGGCACCAGCACATCGCGCCCTACCCGCGCGAGCTGGTCGATATCCTCGGCAGCGGCCTTGAAACGCTCGTACTCCTGCAGGCGGCGGATCAGTTCGGCACGAGGATCGTCCTCTTCCTCCTCGGCGGTCTCGGCCCGTGGCAGCAACATGCGCGACTTGATCTCGGCGAGCATGGCCGCCATCACCAGGTATTCGGCGGCCAGCTCAAGGCGCACGGTCTTCATCAGCTCGACGTAGCCCATGTACTGGCGGGTGATTTCCGCCACCGGGATATCGAGGATATCCACGTTCTGCTTGCGTATCAGGTAGAGCAGCAGGTCCAGCGGGCCCTCGAAGGCTTCGAGGAAGACCTCCAGGGCATCCGGCGGGATGTACAGGTCCACCGGCATTTCGGTCAGGGCCTGGCCATAGACCATCACCAGCGGCAGTTCCTGCTGGGCGCCAGCCTGGGGATCCAGCGGCGCCTCGACGGTTTCGACCGCGCTCACGCTTCGACCATGAACGGGGTCGGGTCGCCGCAGCCGACCCGCACCACTTCAGGCTCGCCGTCGGCCAGGTTGATCACCGTGGAAGCCTTGAGGTCGCCGTAGCCGCCGTCGATGATGAGGTCGACGTGATGTTCGAGGCGCTGACGCATCTCGTAGGGGTCGGTCATCACTTCCTCATCACCGGGCAGGATCAGGCTCACGCTCATCAGCGGCTCGCCCAGTTCCTCCAGCAACGCGAGGGTGATTGGATGCCTGGGTACGCGCAGACCGATGGTCCGGCGCTTCTCGTGCAGGAGCAGGCGCGGCACTTCGCGGGTGCCGTTGAGGATGAAGGTGTACGGGCCCGGCACATGGGCCTTGAGCAGGCGAAACAGCCCGGTATCGATTTTGGCGAACAGCCCCATTTGCGACAGGTCGCAGCAGATCAGGGTGAAGTTGTGGTTTTTGTCCAGCTGGCGCAGGCGGCGCACCCGGTCGATGGCGCCCTTGTCGCCGATCTGGCAACCCATGGCATAGGACGAGTCGGTGGGAAATACCACCACCCCGCCCTTGCGGATGATCTCCACCGCCTGCTTGATCAGGCGCGGCTGTGGATTCTCCGGGTGTATCTGGAAAAATTGACTCACGTTGTCTTCCTGTTCAGGCGTCCGCGGATGGCTGCTCATGTTTGAATCGACGCCACAGAGGTGGCAGATCCTCCGGCAAGGGCCGGTAGACACCGATTTCCGACCAGGTGCCCGGGCCATGGAAGTCGCTGCCGGCACTGGCCAGCAGACCGAACTCGCGGGTCAGGATGGACAAGGTGCCGACCTGTTCCGCCGGCTGCATACCGTTGACCACCTCCAGAGCCTGGCCCCCCGCTTGAATATAGTCGGCAATCAGGCGGCGGCGCTTGCTGCGGGTAAGATCGTAATGCATCGGATGGGCCAGGCTGACCCAGGCTCCGGACTGGCGCAGGGTCTCGACGGTGTCGTCGAGGGTCGGCCAGTGCAGCTTGACGTCCCCCAGCTTGCCGGCACCGAGCCATTTGCGGAAGGCCTCGGCGCGGTCCTTGACATGCCCGGCGCTGACCAGGAAATCGGCGAAATGCGGACGGGCCGGCGCGTTGCCGCTGTCGCCCAGGGCCTGCTGGAGCGCCCGCGCGCCTTCCAGCGCACCGGGCATGCCCTTGGCCGCAAGGCGCCGGGAGATCTCTTCGGCACGCAGCCAGCGGCCGCGGTGCAACGACTCCACCGCCTCGAGCAAGGGCGGCGCGTCCAGCGGGAAGCCGTAGCCCAGCACATGGATGGTGATGCCCGACCAGGTGCACGACAACTCGACCCCGCTGACCCACTGCATGCCGCGCTCGTGCATGGCCTGGCGGGCTTCGGGCTGGCCTTCGAGGGTGTCATGGTCGGTGAGCGCCATCACCCGCACACCCTGCTCGTAAGCGCGTGCGACCAGTTCGGTGGGGGTCAGCGAGCCGTCCGACGCGGTGCTGTGGCAGTGCAGATCAACATTCATGGGGTGACGCTTTTCCTCTCATTGAGGTTTGTTATTATGCCGGGACATCCCGCTCCTGGCTGCCACTGTGAAACAATTCATCGATTTCATCCCGCTGTTGCTGTTTTTCATCGTCTACAAGACCGAACCGCGACTGGTCGAGTTCGCCGGCCAGCACTTCGAGCTGGGGGGTATCTACAGCGCCACGGCCGTGCTGATCATCAGCTCGCTGGTGGTCTACGGCGCCCTGTTCATCCGCCAGCGCCGCCTGGAAAAAGGCCAGTTGCTGACCCTGGTGGCCTGCCTGGTGTTCGGCGGCCTGACCCTGGCCTTCCATAGCGAGACCTTCCTCAAGTGGAAGGCGCCGGTGGTCAACTGGCTGTTCGCCCTGGCCTTCCTCGGCAGCCACTTCATCGGTGACAAGGTGCTGATCAAGCGCATCATGGGCCACGCCCTGACCCTGCCGGAAGCCGTGTGGAACCGTCTCAACCTGGCCTGGATCGCCTTCTTCCTGTTCTGTGGCGCGGCCAACCTGTTCGTCGCCTTCACCTTCCAGGACTACTGGGTCGACTTCAAGGTCTTCGGCAGCCTGGGCATGACCGTGCTGTTCCTGGTCGCCCAGGGTATCTATCTGTCCCGACACCTGCACGACAGCGATCCCACCACTCCCAAACCCGAGGAATGACATGCTCTACGCCATCATCGCCACCGACGTCGCCAACTCCCTGGACGCCCGCCTGGCCGCGCGCCCGGCGCACCTTGAGCGCCTGCAGCAACTGAAGGCCGAGGGGCGTATCGTCCTCGCCGGCCCGCACCCGGCCATCGACAGCAACGACCCGGGCGCCGCCGGTTTCAGCGGCAGCCTGATCGTCGCCGAATTCACTTCCCTGGAAGCCGCCAAGGCCTGGGCCGAGGCCGATCCGTTCGTGGCCGCCGGTGTCTACGCCAACGTCATCGTCAAGCCGTTCAAGCAAGTCCTGCCGTGACGGGTGCGACGCGCCGCCTGGCGGCGGTGCGTCGTCGACGCTTTAAATCTTCCCTGTTGCTCATTATTCTCATCGCCCTGCCGACAACGTCCTGAACATTCGTCTTGAATTACAGGAGTCATGATGCGTCAAGGTCCGTTGTCCCTGCTGCTGTGCCTGTCATTGCTGAGCCCGCTCGCCCAGGCCGAAGAATCCACGCCGCTGTCACTGAGTGCCGGCAGCCAGATCACCGAATTGCAGCAGCGCCTGCAGGACAGCGAACGCCAGCGCGAGGCCCTGGCCCAGCAACTGCACAGCGCCGACAACGAACGCGAAAGTGCCCAGCTGGCACGCCTGCGCCAGGAAAACCAGCGCCTGAAGCTGGCGCTCAAGGAAGCCCAGGCCAGCATCGCCCCGCGCCTGCTGACCGAACAGCAGCAATGGTTCGTGACCGGCGGCGCAGTGGCCCTGATCGCCGTGCTTTGCGGTATCTTTGCCAGCGGCAGCCACAGACGGCGCAAGCAATGGTTGAACTGAGTAAGACATGAGCGAACTGCTACTGATTGACGATGACCAGGAACTCTGCGAACTGCTCGTCCACTGGCTGGGCCAGGAGGGCTTCCAGGTCCGCGCCTGCCACGACGGCCTGAGCGCACGCAAGGCCCTGGCCGAACAGGCCCCCGCTGCCGTCGTGCTGGACGTCATGCTGCCCGACGGCAGCGGCCTCGAATTGCTCAAGCAGTTGCGCAGCGAGCACGCCGAGCTGCCGGTGCTGATGCTGTCTGCTCGCGGCGAGCCGCTGGACCGCATCCTCGGCCTCGAACTCGGCGCCGATGACTACCTGGCCAAGCCCTGCGACCCACGGGAACTCACCGCCCGCCTGCGCGCCGTGCTGCGCCGCAGCCATGCCCCGGCGACCCCGACCCAGGTGGAACTCGGCGACCTGAGCTTCAGCCCCGCCCGTGGCGTGGTCGAGATCGACCAACGCGAGCAGACCCTGACCCTTTCCGAAAGCCGCATCCTCGAAGCCCTGCTGCGCCAGCCCGGCGAGCCGCTGGACAAGCAGGAACTGGCGCAGATCGCCCTGGGGCGCAAGCTTACCCTGTACGACCGCAGCCTGGACATGCATGTCAGCAACCTGCGCAAGAAGATCGGCCCGCATGCCGACGGACGCCCGCGCATCGTCGCCCTGCGCAGCCGGGGCTACTACTACAGCTTGTGATGGCTATGTCAGCAGCAAGGCTCGTCCTCTTTACCCAGGCTTTACCGTCACCTGACCGCCGCTGACCTTGATCTCCATAAACTGGCCACATCCGGTAACGACCGGCCTTCAGAAAGGAGATACACCATGCGCAAGACCCTTATCGCCCTGATGTTCGCTGCCGCCCTGCCGACCGTCGCCATGGCCATGCCGGACGCCGGCCCAGGCCCGGGCCCTGACCACGGCCCACGCTTCGGCGAACATCACCGCGGTGGCGACCCGCTTGCCAGGCTGGACCTGAGCCACGAACAGCGCCAGCAGATCGGCAAGCTGATGGGCCAGGAAATGAAAGACCGCCGCGACGTCACCCGGAAATACCTGGACAAGCTGCCCGCTGCTGAGCAGAAAGCCATGAAAGACGAGCTCAAGGCCAAGCAGGACAAGACCCAGGCCGATATCCGCGCCCTGCTCAAGCCTGAACAGCAAAAGCAGTTCGACGAGATGAAGAAAAAACGTGAGGAACGCCGTGCCGAATGGCAGGAGTTCCAGGCCTGGAAAGCCGAACATGGCAAAAAGGCCCAATAATCCATGAACCCCGCCCGGCCTGCGCAAGCAGGCCGGGCTTTTCCTGTTCGAGGGACTGCCCTTGCGTTCATTGTTCTGGCGTATCCTGGCCAGCTTCTGGCTGGCCATCGCCCTGGTTGCCGGCCTGTCGATCCTGCTCGGGCACATCCTCAACCAGGACGCCTGGATCCTCAGCCGCCACCCCGGCCTCAATACCCTGGCGCAGAACTGGACCCAGCGCTACGAAACCCAGGGCCCGGAAGCGGCCCAGCAGTACCTGGAGCAACGCAAGCGGCGCTACCACATCGACACCCAGGTGCTCAACGAAGCCGGTGACTCGGTGGTGCCAGGCACCTTCCCGCGGCGGGCTGCGGTGTTCGAAGCGCGCCAGGGCAACGATCATCGTCCCCTGCCCTGGCGCCGCCTGACCGAGGAGTACACCAGCGCCAGCAGCGGCGAAACCTACCTGCTGATCTACCGCATACCGCATCCGGAGCTTGACGCCTGGCACCGCGACAGCTTGATCTGGCCGTTCAGCGCCCTTGGCATCGCACTGGTGGTCCTGACCCTGTTCAGCCTGCTGGTGACCCTGTCCATCACCCGTCCGCTCAGCCGCCTGCGCAGCGCGGTGCATGACCTTGGCCAGACCACCTACCAGCAGAACAGCCTGGCCCGCCTGGCCGCGCGCCGGGACGAATTCGGCGTGCTGGCCAACGACTTCAACCGCATGGGCTCGCGCTTGCAGAGCCTGATCGGTAGCCAGCGCCAGTTGTTGCGCGACGTTTCCCATGAACTGCGCTCGCCCCTGGCCCGCCTGCGTATCGCCCTGGCGCTGGCCGAACGTGCCGAGCCGCAGCAGCGTGATACCTACTGGCCGCGCCTGACCCGCGAATGCGACCGCCTGGAGGCCCTGATCAGCGAGATCCTCGTGCTCGCCCGGGTCGATGCCGAGCAGGCACACGCCGAACCGGTGGACATCAATGCGGTGGTCAATGGCGTATGCAAGGACGCGCAACTGAGTGCGCCGGAGCAGTTGATCGAACTGCGGGAAACCCCGGGCTTGAGCCTGCACGGCTGGCCGACCCTGGTGGAGCGGGCGCTGGACAACCTGCTGCGCAATGCACTGCGCTTCAATCCTGAAGGCCAACCGATCGAAGTGACGGCCGGGCGCGACGGTGACAGGATCATGCTCAGCGTGCGTGATCACGGGCCCGGGGTGGCGGCGGAGCACCTGGAGCAGTTGGGCGAGCCATTCTTCCGCGCGCCGGGGCAGACGGCGGCAGGGCATGGGCTAGGGCTGGCGATCGCGCGCAAGGCGGCGGAGCGGCATGGCGGGGTGTTGCAACTGGGCAATCATCCGCAGGGTGGGTTTGTGGCTACCTTGGTGCTCCCGGTCCACGGGAGTGTCAGTGCTTGATGGGTTGAGGCTGATGGCGCTATCGCTGGCAAGCCAGCTCCCACAGGGATCGCCGCTGGCTTGCCAGAGGTGAGGCTACCAGCCCCACTGAAGATCTCAGCCCCAGGCGCTGACGAAATCCTCGGTCTTGAGCACCGGCGCCGTGCGCGGCTCACCGATCGGCGTGCCCAGGTACAGGAAGCCGATCAGCTCCTCTCCCGCTTCCAGCCCCAGCCCCTTGGCGACATGCGCCGAGTAGGCCAGCTCGCCGGTGCGCCATACTGCGCCGATACCCTGGGCATGGGCTGCCAGCAGGATCCCGTGGGCCGCGCAGCCCGCCGCCAGTACCTGCTCCGACGCCGGTACCTTGGGGTGTTCGCGGGTCCGGGCAATCACCAGCACCAGCAAGGGGGCGCGCAGCGGCATGGCCCGGGCCTTGTCCAGCGCGGCCTGTTCGGCATCGCCCTTCTGCGCTACCGCTTCGGCGAACAGCTCGCCCAGACGGTTGCGCCCTTCCCCTTCGACGGTGATGAAGCGCCATGGCCGCAATTGCCCGTGGTCCGGCGCACGCAAGGCCGCCTGGAACAGCCCCTCGCGCTGCGCCGCATTGGGCGCGGGTTCGGTCAGGCGCGGAACGGAAACACGGTTGAGCAAAGCGTCGAGAGCCTCCATCGGCTACCCTCCAGTGGAAAAATGAGCGGCCATTCTAGGGTGCTCTTAGGCAAAGCGCACAGCGCCGTTTACTTAAAAGGGGCCGCAGGTAGAATGGCGCCCTTCCGTTTCGAGTCAGGGCTGAGTACATGGTGGCGTTGCCGACCTTAAGGATCATCGGTTTCATTATCGGCATCTTCCTGATCACCCTGGCGATCAGCATGACGGTCCCCATGGCCACGCTGATCATCTTCGAGCGCACCGGCGACATGCCGTCGTTCCTGTGGTCGAGCCTGATCACCTTCGTCGCCGGCCTGGCCCTGGTCCTGCCGGGGCGCCCGGAGCACGTGCACCTGCGCCCGCGGGACATGTACCTGCTGACCGTCAGCAGCTGGCTGGTGGTGTGCATCTTCGCCGCCCTGCCGTTCCTGCTGACCCAGCACATCAGCTATACCGACGCCTTCTTCGAAAGCATGTCGGGGATCACCGCCACCGGCTCCACGGTGCTCAGCGGCCTGGACAACATGTCGCCCGGCATCCTCATGTGGCGCTCGCTGTTGCACTGGCTCGGCGGCATCGGCTTCATCGGCATGGCGGTAGCGATCCTGCCGCTGCTGCGCATCGGTGGCATGCGCCTGTTCCAGACCGAATCCTCGGACCGCTCGGAAAAGGTCATGCCGCGCTCGCACATGGTGGCCAAGTACATCGTGCTGGTGTACGTCGGCATCACCATCTTCGGCAGCCTGGCCTTCTGGTGGGCGGGAATGAGCCCGTTCGATGCGATCAACCATGCCATGTCGGCGATCTCGACCGGCGGTTTCTCCACCTCGGACATGTCCCTGGCGAAATGGGACCAGCCGGCGGTGCACTGGGTCGCGGTGGTGGTGATGATCTCCGGCAGCGTGCCCTTCACCCTGTACGTCGCCACCCTGCGCGGCAACCGCAGGGCGCTGATCCGCGACCAGCAGGTCCAGGGCCTGCTGCTCCTGCTGGTAGTGACCTGGATCGTGCTCGGCACCTGGTACTGGGCGACCACCAAGCTGCACTGGCTGGATGCCTTCCGCCATGTCGCCCTGAACGTCACCTCGGTCGTCACCACCACCGGTTTCGCCTTGGGCGACTACAGCCTGTGGGGCAACTTCTCGCTGATGCTGTTCTTCTACCTGGGCTTCATCGGCGGCTGCTCGGGATCCACTGCCGGGGGCATCAAGATCTTCCGCTTCCAGGTCGCGTATATCCTGCTCAAGGCTTCGCTCAACCAGCTGATCCACCCGCGCGCGGTGATCAAGCAGAAATACAACGGTCACCGCCTCGATGAAGAAATCGTGCGCTCGATCCTGACCTTCTCGTTCTTCTTCGCCATCACCATCTGCGTGATCGCCCTGCTCCTGTCGCTGCTCGGCGTCGACTGGATGACTGCCTTGACCGGCGCGGCGAGCACCGTATCCGGCGTTGGCCCGGGGCTGGGCGAGACCATCGGCCCGGCGGGCAACTTCGCCACCTTGCCGGACGCGGCCAAGTGGATCCTGGCGGGCGGCATGCTGCTTGGCCGCCTGGAGATCATTACCGTATTTGTTCTCTGTATGCCGGCGTTCTGGCGGCACTGACAGCGTCCGCTTCCGCGTCGTCGTGGCTCAGGCCATGGCGACGGGCGCGATACTCGCCGGGAGTGAGGCCGAACCAGCGACGAAATGCGCGGAAGAAGTTGCTCGGGTCGGCGAAGCCCAGCAGATAGGCGGTTTCCAGCAAGGTCATGCCCGGCTGGGAGAGGTACTGCTCGGCCAGTTCGCGGCGGGTGTCGTCGAGCAGCGCCTGGAAGCTGGTGCCCTCTTCCTGCAAGCGTCGCTGCAAGGTGCGCTGGGACAGGTGCAGCGCCTGGGCCACCAGCTCGCGCTTGGGCTCACCCTGGGGCAATACGCGACACAGCACCTGCCGCGCCTGGTGGGTCACCCGGCTTTCCGAGAAACGCGCCAGATACTCCCCGGCAAACCGGTCGTGCAACACCGCCATCGCCTCGTTGGCGGTAGGCAACGGGGATTGCAGGTCGGACGGCTCGAAGATCAGCGCATCGTAGGGTGCGCTGAACACCAGCGGCGAGTGGAAAGCGATCCGGTAGGGCTCGATATCCTCGGGCTGCGGGCCCTGGATCAGCACCCGGCGCGGCTGGATGGTACGCCCGCTGAGCCAGCTGCACAGGGCCAGCGCGCAGGCCAGGGATGCTTCGGAACTGTGCCGGGTCGGTGGCAGGTGATCACCATGCACGGTGAGAATCAGGGCATGCCCCTCCGGGCCGAGCTGCAGGCTCAGGTCGGAGCTTTCGGCGATGATCCGCTGGTAGCGCACCAGGCGCTCGAAGCCTTCGGCCAGGGTGCGGCTGGACATCAGTGCATAACCCACCACATGGAAGGATGCCGGGCGCACCACCCTGGCCATGTTCAGGCCGATGGCGCGGTTGCCGGAAAGCTCCTCGGCGAGCAGCCAGAGGCGGGTCATGGAGTCCTGGGTGAAGCGCGCATCCGGGTCGCTCAGCGCGGCAAAGTCCAGGCCAAGCTTGTGGAACAGGGCCGGGCAGTCCAGCCCTTCGAGCTCGAGAGCCTTGACAATACCCGAGGCCCAGCTTGCTGAGGTGGTTCGCTCGTTCATTGGCTGGCTCTGGTTTGGGATAAGACGCAAGGATACTAAAGTGGCGCTTATTGTCACTTGCCGATACAGCAATTGACTCTAGACTGGGTTCAGGCTCCACGCCGTACCCGTTGAAAATCGACAAGAACAAGGAGGCATCAGCCCCGTGGAAAGCCCCCGCCGATTCGACAATTTCGCACAATTCTACCCCTACTACCTGAACGAACACGCCAACCCCGCCTGCCGTCGCCTGCACTTCATTGGTACCACGCTGGTCATCGCCCTGCTTGCCTACACGATCGGCAGCGGCACCTGGTTGCTGCTGCTGGCAGTGCCGTTCGCCGGGTACGGCTTCGCCTGGATCGGGCACTTCTTCTTCGAAAAGAACCGGCCCGCGACCTTTCAGCATCCGTTCTATAGCCTGCTGGGGGATTTCGTGATGTATCGGGACATGTTGCGCGGGAAAGTGAGTTTCTGAGGCTGGTTCAGGAATTTGCTTTGCTCTTCAGGGCCTCATCGCTGGCAAGCCAGCTCCCACAGGAATCGCGTAACCTGTGGGAGCTGGCTTGCCAGCGATGAGGCCCCTCAGCCTTGCACGGATTCGGCCACCCTGGCGGCTTCCTCCTCCGCCATCCGCACCTGATCCTCGGCCAGCCGATACAACTCGATGGTCCCGTCCCAGTGCTCGATCAGCGCCGTGCACGATTCCACCCAGTCCCCGCAATTGAGGTAGTCCACCTCCCCCACCTTACGGATCTCGGCATGGTGGATATGCCCGCAGACCACACCGTGGAAGCCCTGCTTCACGCATTCATGGGCGATGGCTTCTTCAAAATCGCTGATGAAGTTCACCGCCGTCTTGACCTTGTGCTTCAGGTACGCCGACAGCGACCAATAGCCATAGCCGTAGCGCGCCCGCCAATGATTGAGCCAACGATTCAGGGTCAGGGTGAATTCGTAGGCCGAATCACCGAGGAACGCCAGCCAGCGGTGGTAGCGGGTGATTACGTCGAACTGGTCGCCATGGATCACCAACAGGCGGCGCCCATCGGCTGTCAGATGCTCGGCCTGGTCCACCAGGTGGATATTGCCGAGGATCAGCCTGGAGTAGCGACGCAGGAACTCGTCATGGTTACCGGTGACATAGATCACCTCGGTGCCGCGCTTGCTCATGGTCAGCAACCGGCGGATCACATTGGTATGTGCCTGCGGCCAGTACATGCCGCCGCGCAGTTTCCAGCCATCGATGATATCGCCGACCAGGTAGATGCGGTCGGCGTGGTAGCGCTTGAGAAACTGCGACAGGTGCTCGGCCTGACAATCCCGCGTGCCCAGGTGCACGTCGGAAATCCACAGGGTGCGGACACGCCGCTTGCGCGTGGGCTTGAGAAACGCGGCACTGTTCATGGGCGAGGCTCCGGCTGACTTTGGTCGACCTTGCCAGCCAGCGGTTAATCCGACATGACAGCCATGCGGCAGTCCCATGACAGCCGCCGGGGCGTACAATGCCACCTTTCGCCCAGCCGGACACCACGCCAGATGAGCAACGGCCCGATTCTTTCCCTGCGCCATTACCGCGACGACCTGATCGCCCATGCCCATGACCACCCGCAACTGGTGTTCGGCCTCGGCGGTCGCCTGGATTTCGAGGTGGACGGCCGTGGTGGACGGGTCGAGCGCCAGGACTTGATGGTGATTCCCGCAGGCGCCCACCACACCTGCGGCAGCCCTGTCGGCAGCCATTGCCTGGTGCTGGATGTGCCGGCGGAAAACTGGCTGGCGCAGAGCCTCGGCGAGCGCAGCAGTGCCTGCCAACGCCTGCTGGACCGCCCTGGCCCGCTGCTGCTGGACAGCCGCCAGCAGCAACTGGTGGACTGGCTGGCACACAGCCCGATGGACGATCCACTGATCACCCGCCAGGGCGCGGTACTGCTGCTGGCCAGCCTGAATCCGGGAAATAGCCCGCTGCCGCCTTCGCGGGAGCTGCCCTACGCGTCCTTCGACGCGCATATCGAGCAATACGCCGCCTATCCCCTGCAAGTCGCCGACCTGGCCCGCCTCGCCGGCCTGTCCAGCGCTCGCCTGCACGCGCGGTTCATGGCCGAGCGCGGTATCACGCCGATGGATTACATCCGCCAGCGCCGCCTGCTACGCGGCCGCCAGTTGCTGCAAGGCAGCAGCCTGCCCATCGGCGAGATCGCCAGCCGGGTCGGCTACAGTTCCCAGAGCGCCTTCGCCGCCGCCATGCTCAAGGCCTTCGGTCGCAGCCCCGGCGCATTGCGCCGCGAGTCCGGCGACAACTGACGCGAGTCCGGCGACAGACAGCCCCGCTGTAGGCGCCGTAGACTGGCAGTGTCGATACCGGACCCCGCAAGGACTTCCATGAACCACCGCACTGCCCTCGGCGCCCTGCATATCGGCGCGCTGTTCTTTGGCCTGACTGGCGTTTTCGGCAAGCTGGCCAGCGCCTCGCCGTCGATCATCGTTTTCGGTCGCGCCGCCTTTGCGGTACTCGCCCTGGGCCTGTTCGCCCGCCTCGCCGGGCCGGGCTGGAAAGCGCTGCAAGCACAGGACTGGCGTCGCCTCGGGCTAGGCGGCGTGTTGCTGGCCGGACATTGGGTGAGCTTCTTCATTTCGGTGAAAGTCGGCGGCGTGGCCATCGCCACCCTCGGCTTCGCCAGCTTCCCGGCCTTTACCGTGATCCTCGAAGGGCTGCTGTTCCGCGAGCGGATCCGCGGCAACGAGTTGCTGCTAGTGGCGCTGGTGACCGTCGGCCTGATCCTGGTAACACCGGAGTTCAACCTGGCCAGCAAGGCCACCGGCGGCCTGCTCTGGTCGCTGCTGTCCGGCCTGCTGTTCTCACTGCTGTCGCTGACCAACCGTGCCGGCTCCGGACGGATTCCAGCAGTGCAGGCGGCAATGTGCCAGAACCTGGTGGTTGCCCTGTGCCTGCTGCCTTTCGCCGCGCCCGGCCTGGGCCAGGTGCCGGCCCTGGACTGGCTGTGGATCGGCCTGCTCGGGGTGTTCTGCACCGGCGTCGCCCATAGCCTGTTCGTCGCTGCCCTCGGCGTGATCAAGGCGCGCACCGCCGCCGTGGTGTTCGCCATGGAGCCGATCTACGGCATCGCCGTGGCCTGGATGCTGTTCGCCGAAACGCCCACGCCGCGCATGCTGCTGGGCGGCGTGCTGATCATCTTCGCCATCGTCGTTTCCAGCCGACTGGCGGCCAGTGGCGGATCAACAAAGGTGGCTGCGGAGCATTAGCGATCGTTGTGGCCCAGGTCGCGTTGCGGGTCGATCCGGTCACGCACACGCTGCTTAAGCACCTTGGCCTCGGGGAAGCCGCCATCGGCCTTGCGCTCCCAGATCTGCACACCGTCGCAGGTAATGCGGAAAGTGCCGCCGGTGGCCGGCTCCAAGGCCACACGGGCAAGGTCGTCGCTGAAAGTGCTGAGCAGTTCCTGGGCCAACCAGGCGGCGCGCAGCAGCCATTGGCACTGGGTGCAGTAGGTGATGACGATCTCGGGCTTGGAGGTGCTCACGGTGACGGTCTCAAAGGAAAGTAAGTGGCGCTTATACTAGCGGTTTGCCCTTGGCTTCGAGAATCGCGATGCGCTGCCTGCTGCTGTTTTTGCTTTTCCTGCTCCCGTCCCTGCATCTGGTCGCCGCCGAAACTGCCCGGCCCAAGGTCGGCCTGGTGCTGTCCGGTGGCGCAGCCCGCGGGCTGGCGCATATCGGCGTGCTCAAGGCCCTGGAGGAACAGGGGGTGAAGATCGATGCCATCGCCGGCACCAGCATGGGCGCGGTGATCGGCGGGTTGTATGCCTCCGGCTACAAAGTCGAGGAGCTGGAAAAGCTGGCGCGCAGCATCGACTGGCAGCAGGCACTGTCCGACGCCCCGCCGCGCAAGGACGTTCCGTTCCGGCGCAAGCAGGACGACCGCGACTTTCTGGTGAAACAGAAGCTCAGCTTTCGCGACGACGGCAGCCTCGGCCTGCCGCTGGGCGTGATCCAGGGTCAGAACCTCGCCTTGCTGCTGGAAAGCCTGCTGGCCCATACCAGCGATACCCGTGACTTCGACAAGCTGCCGATTCCCTTCCGCGCCGTAGCCACCGATATCGCCAGCGGCGAAAAGGTAGTGTTCAGCCGCGGCCACCTGCCCCAGGTGATTCGCGCCAGCATGTCGATTCCGGCGGTGTTCGCCCCGGTGGAGCTGGATGGCCGGCTGCTGGTGGATGGCGGCATGGTCGACAACATCCCCCTGGATATCGTGCGGCAGATGGGGGTGGACGTGGCGATCGTCGTCGATATCGGCACCCCGCTGCGCAACCGCAAGCAATTGGGCACAGTGGTGGACGTGCTCAACCAGTCCATCACCCTGATGACCCGGCGCAACTCCGAGGAACAACTGGCGGCTCTGCACCGCGATGACATCCTGATCCAGCCGTCGCTGGCCAGCATCAGCGCCACCGACTTCGGCCGCGCCGAGGAAATGATGGACGCCGGCTACCGGGCCACACGGATCCTCGACAATCGCTTTGCCGCCCTGCGTCCACCCGAAGGCAGCGGTATCGAGCTGGCAGTAGCGCGCTCGCCGGACCAGCGCACGCCGATCATCACCGCGATCAAGGTGGAAAACGACTCCAAGGTCAGCGATGACGTGGTTCGCTACTACATCCGCCAGACCATCGGCCAGCCGCTGGACCTGGGGCGCCTGCAGACCGACATGGGCACCCTCTACGGCCTGGATTACTTCGACCGGGTGCAGTACCGGGTGGTGCACAAGGGCAAGGACAACACCCTGGTGATCACCGCCCGCGGACGGCGCGGCGGTACCGATTACCTGCGCCTGGGACTCAACCTGTCCGACGACATGCGCGGTGACAGTGCCTTCAACCTCGGCGCCAGCTATCGGGTCAACGGCATCAACCAGCTCGGCGCCGAATGGCTGACCCGGGCGCAGATAGGTGATGTGCAGGAGCTGTACAGCGAGTTCTACCAGCCGATGGACGTAGGTTCGCGGTACTTCGTCGCGCCGTTCCTGGAGCTGGGCTCGCAGAATATCGAGGCGACGCTGGACAACGATCCGATCGCCGAATACCGCCTGGAACGCTACGGATTCGGTCTCAATGTCGGTCGGCAGATCGGCACCAGCGGCGAGGTCCGCCTGGGGGTAGGCCAGGCCTGGGGCCAGGCGAAAGTGCGGGTCGGCGACCAGGACCTGCCGGAGATCAACTTCAACGAGGGCTACTACGACCTCAAGTACTCGTTCGACACCCTGGACAATGTCTACTTTCCCCACAGCGGGGAAGACATCCGCCTGACCCTGCGCCAGTTCGAGCCCGCACTGGGGTCGGACCAGCGCTATCGGCAGTGGGATCTGAAGCTGGACAAGGCCTTGAGCAGCGGACCGGATACCTGGGTACTGGGCGGTCGCTATGGCCGTACCCTGGATGATGCCGACGTAGTGGTGTCGAGCATGGTCATGGGCGGGGCGCGGCAGCTCTCGGGCTTCCGGCAGAATTCGCTGTCGGGGCAAAACCTCAGCCTGATGCGCATGGTGTACTACCGCCGGCTGACCCCGCGGGCCTATCTGCCGCTTGATTTCCCGTTGTACCTGGGCGGATCGCTCGAGCGCGGGCGGGTGTGGAACAACGACAACGAATTCGACAGCGGCTATATCAACGCGGCGAGCATCTTCCTCGGCTTCGACACACCGCTGGGGCCGCTGAGCTTCAGCTATGGGTTCAATACCGAGGATGAGAAGGCGGTGTATCTGAATCTGGGGCAAACATTCTAGGGCCTCATCGCTGGCAAGCCAGCTCCCACAGTGTCCGCGGCGCCGCTGAACCCTGTGGGAGCTGGCTTGCCAGCGATAGGGCCCTCAAGAGCACAATCAAACCTTGGACTTGTCCAGGTTCGCCAGGATCCGCGTATGCACCCGCATGCACACCGCCAGGTCCTCTTCATCGACACCGGTGAACAACTCCACGCGCAGGGCATTGGCGATGGTTTCGATCTGGTCGATCAACGGCTTGGCCGGAGGGCACAGGACGATCTTCTTGGCCCGCCGGTCTTCCAGCACCGCATGGCGCTTGACCAGCCCCTGGGCTTCCAGGCTATCGAGCAATCGGGCCAGGGTCGGGCCTTCGACGCCCACGCTCTGGGCCAGTTCACGCTGGGTCGGGGCTTCGTCGAAACGGGCAAGGTGCAGCAGCACCAGCCAGCGCGCCTGGGACAGGTTCAGGCCCGCCAGGCGGCGGTCCAGCTCGGCGCGCCAGCCTCGGGACATGTGGGCAAGCTGCATCCCGAAGCGGTGTTGATCGGTCAATGGCATGGAAAACTCATGGTCAGAACTAATTATTAGTCAGCTAACCATGGCCTTTGCGCTTAGGCAAGGTTCATCTTGACGACGATCTTGACCAAACGTAAGAAATAGTGACAACCCTCGCTACATCTCGAATTCGGCCGCCAGGGCGGCACGCACGCAGTAGAGCACCCCGTCCGGTACCCGCGAACCGAACAGCGGCTGGATTTCGGATACCGGCGGCAGTTCGCCTTCACCATCGAGGAAGGCGTCCTGCACTTCCATCATCAGGTCTTCGGGCAGGTCCAGGGCCTGCTCCAGCGACAGCTCCTGACGGCCAATCGCCTCGGCCAGCAGGCTGTAGACGTTCTTCTCGCTGCATTTCAGTTGCCCGGCAATCTGCGCAGGCGTCATGCCAGCGCGGGCCAGGCTGACCAGCTCGTGGCGCAGGTCGGTGACCACAGGTGGCGTTTCGGCCTCGCCAGCAAGTACCTCGAGGAAGGCCTCGCCGTAGCGTTCCAGCTTGCGTGCACCGACGCCGCTGACCCGCGCCATCTCGGCCAGGGTGGTGGGCTGGCTGCGGAGCATCTCCAGCAGGGTCGAGTCGGGGAAGATGACGTAGGGCGGCACGCCGTGCTCCTCGGCCAGCTTGCGCCGTAGGGTACGCAGCGCTTCCCATTGCTCGCGCTCGTCACCACGCACCAGTTGGCTGGCCGGACTACCACCGCTGCTGCTGCCCTTGCTGGTGGTCTGCGGCTTGAGGTCACGGCGCAGTTCCAGGGTCACTTCGCCGCGCAACAGCGGACGGCAGGTATCGGACAGGCGCAGGCCGCCATAACCGTCCAGGTCTACATCCACCAGGCCGCGGGCCACCATCTGGCGGAACAGCGAGCGCCATTCGCCTTCGGCGCGGCCTTTGCCGACGCCATACACAGAAAGTTTTTCGTGACCGAAGTTGCGGACCTTCTCGTTGTCCTTGCCCAGCAGCACATCCACCAGATGACCAACGCCATAGCGCTGGCCGGTACGGTAGATCGCCGAGAGGGCCTGGCGTGCCGGCTCGGTGGCATCCCAGGTCTGCACGCCATCGACACAGTTGTCGCAGTGACCGCAGGGGTTGGGCAGTTCTTCATCGAAGTAGCGCAACAACGCCTGACGACGGCAACGGGTTTCCTCGCACAGCGCGAGCATGGCATCGAGCTTGTGCTGCTCCACGCGCTTGTGCCGCTCGTCGCCTTCGGAGTTCTGCAACATCTGCTTGAGCATCACCATGTCCTGCAGGCCGTAGGCCATCCAGGCGTCGGCAGGCAGGCCGTCGCGACCGGCGCGACCGGTTTCCTGGTAATAGGCTTCCAGCGACTTGGGCAGGTCGAGGTGGGCGACGAAGCGCACGTTGGGCTTGTCGATGCCCATGCCGAAGGCGATGGTCGCGACCATGATCAGCCCTTCCTCGTTGAGGAAGCGACGCTGGTTGGCGGCACGGGTCTCGGCAGGCAGGCCGGCATGATAGGGCAGCGCCGGGAAGCCTTCGCCGCACAGGAACGCGGCGACTTCGTCGACCTTCTTGCGCGACAGGCAATACACGATGCCGGCATTGCCGCGACGCTCGCCGAGGAACGCCAGCAACTGCTTGCGCGGCTGCTCCTTGGGCACGATGCGATAAAAGATGTTGGGTCGGTCGAAACTGGAAAGGAACCGCTCGGCATTCTGCAGATGCAGGCGGTTGACGATCTCTTCGCGGGTGCGCATGTCCGCGGTAGCGGTCAGGGCGATGCGCGGCACATTCGGGAAGAGCTCGGCCAACTGGCCAAGTTGCAGGTACTCGGGACGGAAATCGTGACCCCATTGCGAAACGCAGTGGGCCTCGTCGATGGCGAACAGGGCGATGTCCAGATCGCGGAGGAAATCCAGCATGCGTGGCTGGACCAGGCGCTCCGGTGCGAGATACAGCATCTTCAGCTCGCCGCGACGAATGCGTCCGGCCAGCTCGCGCTGCTGTTCCGGGCTCATGGTCGAGTTCAGGGACGCGGCAGCGACCCCTAGCTCGTCGAGGGTCGCGACCTGGTCCTCCATCAGCGCGATCAGCGGCGATACCACCACCGCCAGGCCATTGCGCAGCAGCGCCGGAACCTGGAAGCACAGGGACTTGCCGCCGCCGGTAGGCATCAGCACCAGCGCATCGCCACCCTTGGCCACGCACTCGATGATCGCCCCCTGGCGACCGCGGAAGCTGTCGTAGCCGAAGATATCGCGCAGAACGCGCTGAGCCTGTTCGAGCATAACCACTCCAAAATCGTGAACCCATCCTGGCCATACAGGCTGGATCAAAACCCTTCGCCTCTCACGGAAAAAAACGCAAGCAGCTTTTACCGGGCAAATTCCGCACCTGGCGGAAAAAAGCCGAGAGTATACCCGAGCCCCTGCCTGCGCAGGGCGACCGCGCGATAGAGCGTCATCCTTTGCCTTGCGAGGCCCGCACAATGCTAGAATTCAACATTGTTCCATTTTCAAGGTAGCCCCTAATGTCCTTCGCTGAGCAATTGACCCGCCTGCAAGTCTTCCTCGACGCCGACGAGCTGCATGAAGAGGCGTTGGACTACGTTGCCGCCCACGGCTACCTGACCGCGCTATCGATCTGCGCCGAAGAAGTGCCAGAGCGGGAATGGATCGACGCCCTGTTCTCCGAGGAGCCCCACTACGCCAGCGACGCCCAGCGCGCCGAGATCGAAGCCACCCTGGTCCAGCTCAAGGGCCATATCGCCCGCCAATTGGCCAGCGACGAGGAATTCGAACTGCCATGCGACCTCGACCTTGGCGACGAGCCGGACGATTCCGACCTGCGCGGTTGGTGCATCGGTTTCATGGAAGGCGTGTTCCTGCGCGAGGAAGCCTGGTTCGAAAGCGCCGAAGAGGAAGTCAGCGAGATGCTCCTGCCAATCATGGTCGGTTCCGGCCTGTTCGACGAGCAGCCCGAGTTCGCCGACATTGCCAGTGATGCGAACCTGATGGACGACATGATCGTGCAGATCCCCGAAGCACTGACCGCCCTGTACCTGCTGTGCCACGCGCCAGACGAAAAACCGGCCCTGCTCAAACCGCGCCACCACTGATTCCGTGGTGGTGCGCTACCTGCTGCTGGCCACTGGCTGGCTCAGCGTCGCGTTGGGGGTGATTGGCATTTTCCTTCCGGTGTTGCCAACCACCCCTTTTCTATTGCTCGCGGCAGCCTGTTTTGCCCGCAGTTCCCCGCGCTTTCATGACTGGCTGGTGTATCACCCGCGGCTCGGGCCGTGGATTCGTGATTACCTCAGTGGCGAGGGCATTCCGCTCAAGGGCAAGGTCTACGCCATCGGCCTGATGTGGGCGAGTATCGGCCTCTCCTGCTACCTGGTGCCATCACCCTGGGCCCGGGGCTTCATGCTGACCAGTGCGGTGCTGGTTTCGATCTATATCCTCAGGCAGAAGACCCTGCGTCGGCCGGACTAGGTTGTTGTCTTGAGGGCCTCATCGCTGGCAAGCCAGCTCCCACAGGGATCCAACCTGTGGGAGCTGGCTTGCCAGCGATAGGGCCCTGAAGCCTTACACGGTATCCACCTTCAACGACTGGTCATTCAGCATCCCGTTGATTACGGTCGCCGTATCCGCCCCCGCCGCGATCATCCCGCCCGAGCCTGCCGTCACCCCGTAATGCTGGGCCAGGTCCACTCCTGCCAGGTCTATGGTCTGGGTAGCCGCCGCCCCGGCTACCGAACTGACCTCGATGGTCGACACCACACTGGCACCACTGCCGGTCACCTTGAAGTGCAGGTAATCGTCCAGTGAAGCACTGGTGGCGTTCTCCCCCTGCAGCAGTTGGGAGAGATCCAGATGATCGGTGCCAGGGGTAAAGTCGCTCACAACATCATGCCCGTTGTCGCCCAGTTGCCACTGGAAGGTATCGGCCCCCGGGCCGCCGGTCAGGGTGTCATCCCCGCGCCCGCCGATCAGCAGGTCGTCGCCACCACCGCCACTGAGCACATCGTTGCCAAGGCCGCCGCGTGACACGTTGGCGTTGCCGTCACCGGTCAGGGTGTCGTTGTAGTCCGAACCCACCAGGTTCTCGATCGATACCAGGGTATCCAGCCCGGCACCGACGGTATTCTGCTGAGCGGCGATGGACAGGTTGACCGTGACCCCGGCGGTGGCGCTGGCATAGCTGGCCGTGTCGATACCGGCGCCGCCGTCCAGCAGGTCGTTGCCGGGACCGCCGATCAGCAGGTCATTGCCATTGCCGCCATAGAGTGCATCGTTGCCGTCACCGCCGATCAACACATCGTTGCCATCGTCACCATTGAGCGTGTCATTACCGCTGCCGCCAAGCAGGGTGTCGGCATTGACGGTACCGGTGAGGATCGAGCTGTCCTGGTAGTTGATATCCACAGCCCCGGTCGCCGTGCCACCATGACCGTCGCTGACGGTATAGGTGCCGTTGTACTGCGGCGTGTTGTTGGCGGCGCCGGAATAATCGATGGTCATGGTCAACTGATAGTTTTCCGCGTTGTTGGCATTGCCTCCGCCACCGCTGTTGGTGAGATTGACCACATGGATGCTATAGACCCCGTCGTGGCTGGCGATGAAGGTTCCGCCATCGGCAATGGTCTGGTAGCTGCCGGTGGCGTCCTTCCATTCCATCAGCACATTGCCAGCCGGCCGGTCATGGTCAAGATTGAGAGATTCGCCCTGCTTGAGGGTAACGGTGATGGTGTCTTCGTCGTTGGCATTGGCCGTAGTCACCGCGCCCAGGTAGCCGCTGACAATGACCGCGGCGGTCATGGAAGAGGCTGTTCCGGTGAAGGTGCTGCGGGCGATGTCCTTCAACTGGTTCGCCGCACTGTTGTTGGTCCCGTTGAATACGACCGTAGGCGTTGTATTACCTACGGTGAAGTCCGCGCCGCGCGCCGTCCAGCCGGTATTGAAGGAAATCGGGGAAGCACTCAGTCGGTCGTTGTTGGCATCGGTGTCGTTGGCCACCAGCGCCTCGGACGGCACAGTGATAGTGGCCGACAGGATATTGGTGATGACATGGTCGGCCCCGGCCACCGGCGCGGCATTGGTGTAGACATTGACCAGCAGGGTGGCATTGCTCAGGTCACCATCGTTGTCGCTGACCACAAAGCCGATGTTTTCCACCTGGCTGCTGCCATTGTCTTTCGGCGGCGTGTAGGTGAATTCGCCGGTGTCCATGTTCACCACGATCGAACCGCCGAGTACCGTCTTCACCGTGATGCTGTTGCTCGCGGTATCGAACATGCCGCGATCGGTTCCCCCGCTGGCAGCATAGGATCCCTGGTTGGAATTACCCTTCGGATCGTAGGTATAGGTGGTGCCGTCGATCACCAGCGACTTGATGAAACCGCCGTCGGCCCCGAAGTAGCCGCCAGTCATAAGGCTGCCAGTGACCGGCGCGCCCTGCACCGTGCCGGAAAGTACCGAGTTGAGCTGGTTGAGATCGGTGACAACGGTGGAGTTGGTGTCGGTGTGGGTGCTGCCGTCATAGGCCAGTGGGTTGAGATTGCTGGTATTGACCCCACTGCCCAGGCCGATGGCGTAGGACTTGATCCCGTTGGCATCCAGGAAGTTGGTCCAGGTGGTTTCGCGGGTACCGGAGATGGCATGACCAGACGTAGGCTCGCCGTCGGAGAAGAAGTAGGTAATATTCTGCGCGCCTACGATTTTTCCTGCGGTGGCAAACGCCGCCTGGGCCGTGGTGGTGGCGGAGTCATAGTAGGTGTTGCCGCCAGCGCTCAGGCCATTGACGATGGTCTTGGCATCCGCCACCGAAACCCAGACGGAAGACGGCTGGGAGGCACCACTCGAGAAGGTGACGATCTGCACCTTCACATCACCCAGGTCGTCATATTTGTCCAGCAACTGCGCGATGGCCTGCTTGGCCAGCTGGATACGGGTCAGTCCCGGTACGCCGGAGGCATCGTTCATGCTGCCGGACACGTCGATCACCAGCAGCAGGTTGGAATCCACCTGCCCCGGAGTGACAGAACGGGTCGCGCCCACGGCCTTGGGTACGTCGTCGACGATGTTGATCTGGATGGTGCCGGTGGTGAAGTTGCCGAGCGCATCCGTCGCCTTGTAGGTGAAGGTCTCGCTCATCACATTGGCCCCATCGTTGGCACCACCCGGGGTCTTCGGCGCGGAGGTCAGGGTGTAGGTGTAGGAGCCGTTCGCCAGCAATTGGATCTGGCCGTAGGCACCCGTCGGACTGCCCAGCAGGCTGTAGGTAATGGCGCCGGAACCACCCGACACCGACCCCACCAGGGTCCCGCTTCCGGTTTCCGCGGTATTGCCGGGATCGCTGCCGATCACAGTCCCCGCCGCCAGGTCCTGGCCATCTTTCGCCAGGTCCAGTGCTTTTTCATACACCGTAATGTCCTGATCCTGGCCGGCGACCAAACCGCAGTCCTGCACATTGATGGTCAGCGTCGTGGTGCTTTCATCGCCATCGGAGTCGCGAATGGTGTAGGTGAATACATCCTGCGCCCCGGCCGGCGCCACGGAGTTCGGGTTGGCGTGATAAACCGCATTGCCTGCGGCATCCAGGGTCAAGGTCCCGTAGATGCCCGCAACGTTGGTGTTCAGCGAACCGATGGCGGCAGTCGCAGTGTTGGCGCCGGCGCGCACGCCCACCACCACATTGCTACCCGGATCGTCGGCGCCCCTGGTGTCATTCACCAGCACATTGCCATTGACCGTGCCACCCTCGATCACCGAGGCCGAGTCCGCTCGCGCCGTCGGAACGTCGTCGACGATGTTCACGTCCAGACTGCCACTGCTGGTACTGCCATCCGTATCGGTGGCAGTGACGGTGAAGCTTTCGGTCAGGTTGTTGATGCCTCCGCCCGTTGGATGGGCTTCGTTATCCAGCAAGGTGTAGCTGTAGGACACGACACCCGTACTGGCGTTGTACCCGGTGATCGTCAAGGTGTTGCCCAACAACGTCGTGGTGCTTTGCGGGAAGGTTGCTGCCACGCCACCGCTGATTACATTGATACCGCCCACACTCAGGGTTTGCAGGCCGTCCGGCGCGGTTACCGTGAAGGTGCCGGATTGCGTCAGCGCTGCTGCGTTGGGGCTGCTGCCGTCGCTCAGGTTTTTCTCGTAGACAGTTAGCTCACCACCAGACACGTCAAGACCGTTGAGGGTCACCGGATCGTTGAGGTTCTTGATGTTCAGCACCAGGTTGGCGGTGCTGGTGTCGCCATCGGCATCGCTCAGGGTGTAGGTAAAGGTCTCGGTGCCCGTACCGCCGCCGTGCAAGTTGTAGAAGTCCGGGTCTGACGGATTCAGCGTATAGGTGTAGGAACCGTCCGCCGCCAGTACCAGGGTGCCGTAGGTTCCGGTGAAGGTACCTGCGGTGATCGGCCCGGTGACACGGTCGGCGCCCTGGACATCGTTGGTCAGCACATTACCCGTCAGTACAGTTGCTGCCTCGGTAGCCACCGATGCATTGGTGTCAGCTACTGCCGTCGACACATCATCGATGATGTTCACGTCCAGGCTGCCACTGCTGGTACTGCCATCCGTATCGGTAGCAGTGACGGTGAAGCTCTCGGTCAGGTTGTTGATGCCACCGCCTGTTGGATGGGATTCGTTATCCACCAGGGTGTAGCTGTAGGAAACCACCCCGGTCGCCGGGTTGTAGCCCGTCACCGTCAACGTGTTGCCCAAAGGAGTCGTGGCTGTTTGCGGGAAAGTGGCCGCCACGCCGCCGCTGATCACGTTGATACCGCTTACGCTCAGGGTTTGTAGACCATCCGGCGCGGTTACCGTGAAGGTACCGGACTGGGTCAGGGCAGCAGCATTCGGGCTGCTGCCATCACTGAGGCTCTTCTCGTAGACCGATAGCTCGCCGCCCTCCACATCAAGACCGTTGAGGGTCACCGGATCGTTGAGGTTCTTGATGTTCAGCACCAGGTTGGCGGTGCTGATGTCGCCATCGGCATCGCTCAGGGTGTAGGTAAAGGTCTCGGTGCCCGTACCGCCGCCATGCAGGTTGTAGAAGTCCGGATCCGAAGGATTCAGCGTGTAGGTGTAGGAGCCATCTGCGGCCAGGACAAGAGTGCCGTAGGTTCCGGTGAAGGTACCTGCGGTGATCGGCCCGCTGACACGATCGGCGCCCTGGACATCATTGGTCAGGACGTTACCGGTCAGTACAGTTGCTGCCTCGGTGGCCACTGATGCATTGGTGTCAGCTACTGCCGTGGGCACATCATCGACGACATTCACGTCCAGGCTGCCACTGCTGGTACTGCCATCCGTATCGGTGGCAGTGACGGTGAAGCTCTCGGTCAGGTTGTTGATGCCACCGCCTGTTGGATGGGATTCGTTATCCACCAGGGTGTAGCTGTAGGAAACCACCCCGGTCGCCGGGTTGTAGCCCGTCACCGTCAGCGTGTTGCCCAAAGGAGTCGTGGCTGTTTGCGGGAAAGTGGCCGTCACGCCGCCGCTGATCACATTGATACCGC
>NZ_JAOECN010000050.1:0-32400 GCF_029836855.1 Pseudomonas sp. GD04058 | reverse complement strand
GAAACCGTAGAAAAAGCCTTCCTCGCGCATGATGCGTTCGACGAAGTGATAGTCGGTGTCGCCGGCCTGCACGCAATACTCGCGCACAGTGTGGGCCTTGGCCGCGCGCAGTTCGTAGTCGAGGGTGAGGGCGTGCTTCTTCAGCATCACGTTGGCGATGTCGGGCACGCTGAGGGTCTGGAAGATGCGCCAGTCCGAGCACAGGCGCAGACGGGCCAGGCGCGGTTCGACCATGGCGCGGTAGCGCGTGCGGCGAAAGCCGGTTTCGCCCTGCTGGAAGGAACTGACCGAGCCGTGGACGTAGCGCACGGGCTGGCCGCCCTGCCAGATCGTGAAGAGCGCGGGGCGGTCGAGGACCTGGCCGAAGTCGACGGCGGAATCGGTGCTGCTCAGGTCGACTTCGAGGCGAAAGGTTTCGGAGAGGGCCTCGGTGAGGTGGAATTCGACGACATCGAACTCACCGGCTGCTGCGGTGAAGGTGAAGCGCAGATCGGACTGAACGGCCATGGCGGATGTCCCGGGGAACGAATTCCCCGGAATCCTGACTGTCGGTCAACCAGCGGTATATAGGAAAACTCCCAAGAAGGCGCTTGAAATGTCTGAACTTCCAAGCACCGGAAAGCAGCTCAAGTACGAAGTGTGTCAAGAGCCGATGGACGACTCCAGCCCACCGCCGACGAAGCCCAGGCGCACGCGCCCGTTTGGATCGGCGAGGACTTTCACATTAGGCCCCCTGCAGTTGCCGGGCGAAGTGATCGACCGCCAGCACATAGCCGTGGGTGCCGAAACCGGCCAGCACCGATTGCGCCACCAGCGATACATAGGAGTGATGGCGGAAGGCTTCGCGGCGATGCACGTTGGAGATATGCACCTCGATCACCGGCACTTCGGCGGCGATCAGGGCATCGTGGATGGCCACCGAGGTGTGGGTCCAGGCACCCGGGTTGATGACGATACCGGCGACGCGGCCACGGGCCTGGTGGATCCAGTCGATCATCTGGCCTTCATGGTTGGTTTGCTGGAATTCGATGGCCAGGTCGTGCCGGGCGCCGGCGGCGCGGCACAGGGCTTCCACATCGGCGAGGGTCTCGCGGCCATACACTTCGGGCTGGCGCAGGCCGAGCATGTTGAGGTTGGGACCGTTGAGGACAAGTACGGTTTTCATGGGCAAAAGGTTCCTTGGTCAGGCGTTGCTGCGCAGGGCCTTGGCCCGTTGCGCGTCGTAGGTGGTCTTGTCGAGGGCCACGGCGTCGGGCTTGCCGAGCTGGTCCAGTGGGGTGCGGTAGGTTTCCGGGGCGCTCCAGGCGGCGATCGCCGAAATGGCGGTGACCACGCAGGTGATCGCGCCGATCAGCAGCGGTACGTTGTCCGAACCCGGCGGGGCCACGGCGGTGAACAGCGCCGGCAACAGGGCGGTGATCATGTAGCCGATGTTCTGGGCCACGGCCATCGCCGAGACCCGGTAGTGGGTCTGGAACTGCTCCGGGAAGAAGCTCGGGAAGATCGCGTTGTAGCCCTGGTAGATCGTGCCCCACATCAGCAGCGAGGCGGCGAAGGCCAACGGTACGCTATGGATGCTGATGGCGTACAGGTAGAGGAACGACATCAGGCCGCAACCGATCGCCGCGCCGATGATCAGCGGGCGCCGGCCGATACGGTCGGACAGGTTGCCGACGAAGGGGATGACCAGCACCGCGACGATATTGCCCACCACCGGGATCCACAGGTACACGCTCTTGTCGAAACCGATGCCATAGGCCGGCTGCACCGCGTACGCGGCGCCGAAGATGGTGGTGACCACCGGGATCACGTTCATCAGCGACACGCCGAACACCACCAGCATGCCGTGCCAGCTGTACTTGAAGGCTTCGCGGATCGGCGAGCGGGTGCGGGCGACCTTTTCGACCTTCTGCACGAAGGCCTCCGGTTCCTTGACCTCGCGGCGGATGATGAAGGCGGCGATCAGTACCACGGCGCTGAGCAGGAAGGGAATGCGCCAGCCCCAACTGTTGAAGGCGTCTTCCGGCATGAAGTAGGCCAGGGGCAGGAAGATCGCCGCCGCCAGCACCTGGCCGGCCTGCACGCCTTGCAGTGTGAAACTGGCGAAGAAGCCGCGGCGTCCCGGTGGCGCGTGTTCGAGGATCATCGAGCTCGCCCCGGCGATTTCGCCGGCCACGGCGAAGCCCTGGATCAGGCGCAGCACCACCAGCAGGGCCGGAGCCCAGTAGCCGATCTGGTTGAAGGTTGGCAGCAGGCCGACGGCGAAGGTGGCGATGCCCATCAGGAACATGCACAGCAGCAGCACGTTCTTGCGCCCGCGGGTGTCGCCCCAGTGGCCGAGCACGAAAGCGCCGACCGGGCGGGCCAGGTAACCGACGCCGTAGGTGGCCAGGGAGGCGATGATCGCCAGTTTCGGGTCGCCGGCGGGGAAGAAGATCTGCGGGAAGATCAGCGCAGCGGCCTGGGCGTAGATGAAGAAATCGTAGTATTCGAGGGCGGAGCCGACCCAGCCGCTGGCGGTTGCCTTGCGGGTCTGCCGGTTGTTGTCGTGTGTGGCCATGGTGTTCACTCTTGTTGTTTTTATGGTGTTCTTGGGGGCCTCATCGCTGCGGTGCGGCGGTCCGACAAGCCAGCTCCCACAGGTCCAGACCCTGTGGGAGCTGGCTTGCCAGCGATGAGGCCCGAAAGGTCTCTACAACTGTTCGGTCGAAACGATCTGCCCGGTCCGCGCCGCCTCGCTGATCGCATCGACGATCTGCAGGTTGCGCAGTCCATCCCTCACACTCACCAGCGGCTGCGCTTCACCGCGGATCACCTGGCAGAAATGCGCCAGTTGACGCGCTAGCGGATCGGCTTCCTGCAACTGCGCCACCGCCGTCTCGAACGGCTTCCACCACGAGCGATCCTCGCGTTTAGCGTAATACTTCAGGCGCATGGTCGGGATCGACAGCGAACCCTGGGTGCCGGCCAGCACGTAGCAGTCCTCGTCGGCATAACTCGGGTAGTCGTGGTTTTCCCGCGCGGTCTGTTCCCAACTGCGGGCACAGGCGGCGGTATCGGAAAGCATGAAGGTGCCCAGCGCGCCACTGGCGAAGCGCAGGCTGATGGACACCGTGTCCTCCACGGCGAAACCACGGGTGGCGCTGGACGCCTGGGCCTGTACCGCGACGATCTCGCCGCACAGCGAACGCAGGTTGCCGATTTCATGGATCATGTTGATCAGCACCGGGCCGCCACCGGCTTCGCGGCGCCAGGGGGCGGCATCGAAGTAGTCGTCGGGCTTGTAGAACAGCGCGCTGCCCATCACCGCCACCAGGTTGCCCAGCACACCCTCGGCGATCACCTCCCGGGCCTTTTCCAGGATCGCGCTGTGGGCACGGTGATGGCCGACCAGCAACCTGGCCCCGGCCTGTTCGGCAATGGCCAGCAGGCGCTTGCCTTCGTCCAGGGTGTGGGCGACCGGTTTCTCGATCAGCGCCGGCACGCCATGGGCGACGCAGGCGAGGGCGCCTTCGACGTGCAACTGGTTGGGCGTGGCGAGAATCACGCCATCGGGTCGTTCGCTGGCGAGCAGGCTGTCGAGATCGGCGAACAGCGGCACGCCGAGGCCTTCGGCATAGGCGGCGGTAGCCGGCAGCGGATCGACGATGGCGGCCAGTTCGCACTCGCTGCTGGCCTGGATCAGTTCGATATGGCGGCGGCCGATCAGCCCGGCGCCGGCCACGGCAATGCGGATCTTCTTCATGGGTCTCTCTTGTTTTTTTTAATCCTGCTTCAAGGCAAAGCAGGTTATGTGAGAGCCTAAATAAAAAGTCCCAGGAGATAATCGGGCGCAATGAAGAATCAGAATGTGCTCACAGCGAATAATGAGCCCTTGCTGCGTGACCTCCAGCTGTTCTGCGAAGTGGCCCGGCGCTCGAGCTTCATCGCCGCCGCCAGCGAGACCGGCCTGTCGCCGGCGCATGTGAGCAAGCGCATCGCCACGCTCGAGGAACAGCTCGGGGTCAAGCTGTTCAACCGCACCACGCGGCGGGTGAATATCACCAGCGATGGCGAGGCCGCCTTCGTCTGGGCGCAGAAGATCCTCGAAGACGTGGGGGCGATGGTGGATGCGCTGTCCGGCGGCCAGCGCGAGCCGCAGGGGACATTGCGGCTGTGCACCAGCCTGCGCCTGGGCCGGGAACATATTGCGCCGATTCTCTCGCTACTGCGCCGCCAGTATCCGGCGCTGGAGGTGTGGGTTGAACTGCTGGATCGCCGGGTCGACCTGATCGCTGACAATTTCGATATCGATATTCGCGTCGGCGAGGTCCAGGAAAAGCACCTGATTGCCCACCGCATCGCCGAAAGCACCCGGGTGCTGGCGGCGGCCCCGGAGTATCTGGAGCAGCGCGGGGTGCCCAAGGTGGCGGCGGACCTGGCCCAGCACGACTGCCTGTTGTTTCGCAGCCGCGACGACCGTTTCGGGGTCTGGCGCCTGGTCGGCCCCAACGGCGCGGAAACGGTCAAGGTCACCGGGCCCATGGCCTCCAATCACAGCGATATCGTGCGCCAGTGGGCCCATGATGGCCACGGCATCATCATGGCTTCGCAGTGGGACATCGCCAACAGCCTGGCCAGCGGCGCACTGGTGCAGGTGCTGCCGGCCTGGTACCAGCCGGCCGATATCTGGGCGGTGACGGCGGTACGCTCGTCTGCCTCGGCGAAGGTGCGGGCGTGCGTGGCATTCTTGCGCGAGCAGCTTGCCAGCGGGCCCTATGCACTTACCCGCGATTAGGCCCAGCCGCTGTTGCGCTTGCGGCTGCGGGTCAGCGCCGGGAGGATCAGCCCGGCGAGCAGGCCCGCCCCGGCGATGCCGCCGCCGTACACCATGTAACGCATCATCACCTGCTTGTTCTCGTCGCCAAGACGGGCCTGGGTATCACGCAGCTGCGACTGGGCCTGGGTGAGCTCTTCGCTGAGGGACTGGTTGCGTGCCTGGAGCTCGTCCACCAGTTGCTTGCGCGAGTCCATGGTTTCCTGCATGCCCTGGACGCGGTTCTTCCAGCTGTCATCGATGGTTTTCAGTTCCTGCTCGAGCTGGGCGACCCGCTCGGTCAGTTGCGGCAGGCGCTCGGCCTGGCCGGGCACGTTTTGCAGATCGCTGCTGGCAATCCACACAGTATCGCCGGACTCGCCACGGACCTGGCTGTAGTTGCCCTGGCTGCCGAGCAGCTTGACCTTCTGCCCGGACTTTAGGGTGCCGACCAGCCGGTGGCCGTCGGTGGGGCCGCTGCGTACGTAGGTGCTTAGGCTGTCGCTGACCCAGCGGTCGTCGCTGGCAGGTTCTTCGGCATGGGCGAGGGTGTTCAGCAGCAGGCCGGCGAACACTGCGGGAAGCACGGCGGAGCGTGCGCGGAGAGGGCGAAGCAGGCGCATGGTTATCTTCCCCGAGAAGAAAAAATGAAAACCGCCGACCGGCATGCCTGCCGCCAGCGCAACGAAAAAAGGGGATAACCGATGGACGTCCCCGGGGCTTGTCAGTCAGGGAGTGCCGCGACAAGCCACCGCGAGAAGACAGTTTTTATCGCGTCAGGTTCACTGGCCGGCCTGCCATTGGGCGAACCGTTGGTCGAGGCGCGGCGCGAGCAGGTCGTAGTGTTCCCAACTGGCGCCGGGCTCGTCGATGCCGACGATGCCGAGCAACTGGGTCAGGTCGTCGGGCAGGGACGGGGCCTTGCGGCCAAGGTAGTGGGCAGCGAAGGCATTGCCCTGGCGGTTGAGGTCTTCGTCCACCAGCAGGCTGTCGCAGCACAACTGGAAGAAGCGGGCGGGGGTCAGCAGGCGTTCGGCGAGGGCCTGGATCTCGGCGTCGTAATCGGCCTTGAAGTCGCGGCTGAGCAGGTCGCGGTTGGCGCTCCAGGCCAGGAACAGCCCGGTGTAGGGGGCGTGGCGTGGGGAACCGTCATCGGCATAATGCCAGCTGGCATCTTGAGCAATCATCGCAGCAGTCCTTGTTCTGATGTGGGGCCTTGCTGGGCGCCTAGCTTACTCCTTCCTGGCATGGCGGGTAGCCATATGAGACTTAATGACGCATCGGCGCTTGCAGCGTTAACATCTGAACTTTCCAACAAAAACAAATCTGGAAACAAATGAACAACCCAGCACCCTCCCTCCAGGACCTGGCAGCGCCGGACGGCGTCTGCTATGGCTGCGGCTCGGCCCACCCGAGCGGCCTGCATCTGAAAAGCCATTGGGCCGACGATGGCGTCCATGTGGTCTGCACCCATTCTCCCGACAGCACCTTCTGCGGCTGGCCCGGCCTGGTCTATGGCGGGCTGCTGGCCATGCTGGTGGACTGCCACTCGAACTGGACGGCAATGGCGTATCACTACCGCGCCCAAGGGCGCGAGCCGGGGTCGTTGCCGCGCATCGACTGCGTCACCGGGCACCTGGGGCTGACCTACCTGAAGCCGACGCCGATGGGCGTGGAGCTGACCTTGAAGGCCCGGGTCGAAGGCGAGCCGGGGCGCAAGACCCGGGTGATCTGCGAGGTATGGGCGGGGGATGTACTGACGGTGACGGCGGACTCGGTGTTTGTGCAGGTGGATACGGAGCGGTTGAAGCAGAAGGCGCATGGGCAAGGTTGATGTGTAGTTCCTGAGGGCCTCATCGCTGGCAAGCCAGCTCCCACAGTGACCGCATGCACCTCAAACCCTGTGGGAGCTGGCTTGCCAGCGATGAGGCCAGTACAGGCAACCTCCCTCTCAAGGCCTGGCAGCCAGCAACAAAACCCCCGGCAGCCTGGGGCAAGACGTGCAATGGAGTGCGGCGCAGAGTGACGCACAACCATAACAACGGCACTTGAGGTCTTCACCATGTCGCTCAACGACACGCTCAGCGCGCACCTGAACCGGGGCACGATCGGGTTTCCCACCGCCCTGGCCAGCACCATCGGCCTGATCATGGCCAGCCCTGTCATCCTGACCGCGACCATGGGCTTCGGCATCGGCGGCAGCGCCTTCGCCATGGCGATGCTGATCGCGGTGCTGTTGATGCTGGCGCAATCGACCACCTTCGCCGAAGCCGCGGCGATCCTGCCGACCACCGGTTCGGTCTATGACTACATCAACTGCGGCATGGGCCGTTTCTTCGCCATCACCGGCACCCTCTCGGCGTACCTGATCGTGCATGTCTTCGCCGGTACCGCCGAGACCATCCTCGCCGGGGTCATGGCCCTGGTGAACTTCGAACACCTCAACACCCTGGCCGAGTCCGCCGGTGGCTCCTGGCTGCTGGGGGTCGGCTTCGTGGTGGTCTTTGCGATCCTCAATGCCTTCGGCGTCAGTGCCTTCGGCAAGGCGGAAATCATCCTCACCTTCGGCATGTGGACCACCCTGATGGTGTTCGGCGTGCTTGGCCTGGTCGCTGCCCCGGCGGTGCAACTGGATGGCTGGTTCGGCGAGTCCATGGTCGGGACCGACCTGGTCACCGTGCTGTCCCTGGTGGGCATGGCCATGTTCATGTTCGTCGGCTGCGAGTTCGTCACCCCGCTGGCCCCGGACCTGCGCCGTTCGGCGCGGACCATGCCGCGGGCCATGGCCCTCGGCCTGCTGGGCGTGGCCAGCTGCATGTTCATCTACGGTGCGGCCATGAAGCGCCAGGTGGAGAACGTGGTGCTCGACGCCGCTTCCGGCGTGCATCTTCTCGACACGCCGATGGCCATCCCGAAATTCGCCGAGCAGGTGATGGGTAACATCGGCCCGCTGTGGCTGGGCATCGGCTTCCTGTTCGCCGGGGCCGCGACCATCAATACCCTGATGGCCGGCGTGCCGCGCATCCTCTATGGCATGGCCGTGGACGGCGCGCTGCCCAGGGTCTTCACCTACCTGCACCCGCGTTTCAAGACCCCGCTGCTGTGCATCCTGGTGGCGATGCTGATTCCCTGCCTGCACGCCCTGTACCTGGGCGGCAACACCGACAACATCATGCACCTGGTGCTGGCGGCGGTCTGCGCCTGGAGCACCGCGTACCTGCTGGTGACCCTGTCGGTGGTGATCCTGCGCATCCGCCGCCCGGACCTGCCCCGTGCCTACCGCTCGCCGCTGTTCCCGCTGCCGCAGATCCTGTCGAGCGTCGGTATCGTCCTGGGCATGTGGTTCATCACCCCGCCGGGCATGAATCCTGCGGACGTCTATGTGCCGTTTGCCTGGATGCTCGGGGGCACCGCGGCCTATGCGCTGTTCTGGACGCTGGTGGTGCAGCGGGTCAATCCGTTCAAGCCGGCCTCGGTCGAGGACGTCCTGGCGAAGGAGTTTGCCAACGAACCTGGAGTCCATCATGGCAGCCACTACGCCGAACCTCTGGCAAAAACTGTTTGACCGTGCACCCTCGGGCTATCGCCCGGGGGTGACTCTGGAGCATTTGCGGCGCAATCTCGGCCTGGCCGGGTGCCAGGTACTTGAGCCCGGCCGGGCATGTTTCAGCCTGGCGGACGGGGTGACGTTCGAGGTGCACGAGCGCACCGAATCGCAGTTGCTCATGCACATCGTGGTCTGCGAGTTTCGTTTGCAGTGCAGTGCCGCATCCGGGGGCAGTGCGACCCTGGAATTGCACCACACTGGCGCGATTCGTCGCAGCGGTCTGGGCTGGAAGCAGAAGGGCGGTGAGGCGGGGTTGATGGAGACCCTGCGCCAGCGCCTGGAGCAGGACCGGACGCTGTACCAGGCGCTGATGCCACTGGATTTCAAACGCCTGCGCCTGGAGCGTGCCGACGGGCAGTGGACGGTGGTCCTGGAGCATATGGGCGGTAGTGAAGTGGTCAACCGGATGCCGGCGTTTCGGCGGTATATCCGCGTTGATTCGCAGCAGAGGGAGTTGTTGCTGACTGCGTTGATTGGTTTCAGGAGAGTGCTGGAAGACCACTGATCCGAAACCGGTGCAAAACTCTGTGGGAGCTGGCAAGCCAGCTCCCACAAGGTGTGTGTAAGCCAACCTACCGAAAGGTTGGCACTCAATATGCTTCCACACAGGTGCTTACAGAATTGTTGCGTGCATATAGATAACATGTTAACTATTGCCCGACAAAAACAAGATGCCACTGTGGAGGTACGTCATGAGTATCCATCAGGATACCGGCTCGGCCCTGGATCGCTGGAACGCGGCAATGCAGGCAACGTGCGGGTATTTCGAAACCGAACTTGCGTTCAACCGCTCGCTGTTCATCGGCGAGATTTCCACCTGGTCGCGGGGTGGCCTGGGCATGGCCAACCTGCGCACCAACGCCGGGGTGATCCGCCGTAACGGTCTCAAGGCCGATCGCGACAACGACCGGCATTGCTTCCTGGTCAGCCAGCGCACCGGTTTTTCCCAGATCACCCAGAACGGCACCAGCCTGCAACTGGCGCCCGGCGAGATGCTGTTGATGGACTCGGTGGGCGCCTGCGAAATCACGCCCTTCGGCCTGATCGAACACGCCTCCCTCGGCCTGTCCCGCGATGAAGTCTGCCGCCAGCTGGGCAGTGACCAACGGATCTTCGGCAAGATCTCCCAGAGCAAGGCCTGCGGGCGCATGCTGCACCTGCTGATGGACCAGTTGTGCAAGGAGAGCGGCACCCAGGATGGCGAACAGGCCGAGGGCGACGCGCTGCACAGCGCCTTCCTGTCGCTGCTTGGTTCGGCCCTCGAAGGCAGCGATCACGACAGCCGTGCGCCTGCCGCCTTGCAAGGCGCCGATTTGCGCAGTTATGTGCAGAAGGTCATCGACGAGTCCCTTGGCCAGCCCGGCCTGACCCCGGTCAGCCTGGCCAGCCGCCTGAACATTTCGGTACGCCATCTGTATCGCCTGTTCGAAGAGCAGGGCGACAGCGTCTGCCGCTATATCCAGCGTGCACGCCTGCAACGCAGCGCCGACGACCTCGCCAACCCGATCCACAAGACCGAATCGATCACCACCATCGCCTACAAGTGGGGCTTCACCGATTCGGCGCACTTCAGCCGTTCGTTCAAGAAACAGTTCGAGCAATCACCCAAGGACTTCCGCAGCACTAGCCTGGCGGGCCTCGTCCTGAGCTGAAGCGACATTCGAACATGGGTTGACCTGAGCCTGGGCGGATCGCACCAGGCTCGCCCGAGGTGACTACCTATCGGTCGCTAGGCTGTGGAATATTCGCCCGTTGATCAAGGAAGTTATGCAATGAGAGTGCTGTCGCCTTCGGCGGAGAAGATTTGCCTGGTAGCTGTCGAGCAGTTCGCCGAATCCGGCTACGACGCCGCTTCGCTCAACGATATCGCCGTGGCGGTGGGTATGCGCAAACCGTCGCTGTATGCCCATTTCAGCGGCAAGGTGGACCTGTTCGAGGCGGTGTTCGAGCGGGCCATCGAGGCCGAGCGGCTCTATGTGGAAGGCTGTTTTGCCGCCGATGACGGCTTGCCGGGGGCGCTGTATGCGCAGCAGTTGTCCGAGCGCTTCCTGGCGTCGGCGCATTTGCGCTTCCTGCTGCGGGCGGCGTTCTTTCCGCCGGCGGACCTGCGGCCCCTGGTTTCCTCGGGTTTCGAGGGCTATCTGGCGCGGATGGGCGAGGTCTTCGGCAAGGCGCTGGAACGCCAGTTCCCGCAACTGGACGGGGGCAGGCGCGAGCTGTTCGTGGATGCCTATCTCGGGGTGGTCGACAGCCTGATCGTCGAGCTGATCTATGCCGGGCAGGCGGCATACGAGCGGCGGTTGCGGGCGATGTGGACGATCTTTGCGGCTTCGCTTCGCGCTTCGGTGTAGATCTTGAGGGCCTCATCGCTGGCAAGCCAGCTCCCACAATATCCGCGGCGCTGCCGAACTCTGTGGGAGCTGGCTTGCCAGCGATGAGGCCCTCAGGATTTATTAAGAAACTCAGGCCACCGCGAAGTAATGCTTCACGAAGCTCTCGCTCAGGATTTCCCACAGCACCGGCGTGCCCTTGGTCACGAACCAGCTGTCACCCACCTTGTACTCGGTGACCTGCCCGGTGCTTTCGTCGGTCAGGCGCACCGCGCCCGTTACCACCACGGCCTGTTCGTTGAACGGGTAGACCATGCGGAACCTGCCTTGGGTAGTGCCGAAATAGGCACTGCTGATGGCGTCGGTCGGTGCGCCGAAGGTCATCTTGCCGAAGGCGCGGACTTCACCTTCGAGAATCTCCGAACCGAGGTCGGCAACGGTGCCCCAGGCGTCGAGTTCGCTGAGCTGGATGTCGTGTTTGGCGGCGTGCAGGGTCATGGCAGGTTTCCTTTAAGGAGGGAAGAAAGGCTGTCATTAACGCCGTTGCAGGGGATGCTGTCTTGCCCCTCCGTGCCGGTGCATTTGATCGGTGATGCCACGCACTGTTAGCGGTCGGACTTTTTGTTAAAGTGTTAACAAGATCAACCTGAGCCCCTTATCACTTCATGTCCAGCCGTCCTCGCCAGTCCCTGACCCTGACCTTGTTGCAAGCCCGCGAAGCCGCGATGCGCTTTTTCCGTCCCTCCCTCAACGAACACGGCCTGACCGAACAGCAGTGGCGGGTGATCCGTATCCTGCGCCAGCAGGGCGAGATGGAGATCTACCGACTGGCCGACCAGGCCTGCATCCTCAAGCCGAGCATGACCGGCGTGCTGGTGCGCATGGAGGCGGCGGGACTGGTGAAACGGCGCAAGGCCGAGACTGACCAGCGGCGGGTGCTGGTGGAGCTGGCGGAGAAAGGCGAGCAATGCTTTGCCTCGATGAGCCAGTGCATGGAGGCCAACTACCAGGCATTGCAGGGGCAGTTCGGGGAGGAGAAGCTGAAGCAGTTGCTGGGGCTGCTGGATGAACTGAAGCAGGTTCGGCGGTGATCTTGAGGGCCTCATCGCTGGCAAGTCGGAGCGCCGAACCGCAGCTCCCACAGAACCCTGTGGGAGCTGGCTTGCCAGCGATGACTGACTAATAGACGCCGCCGGAGGTTGGCTCTACCACCTGGCCTTCCTTGAACTTCGCCGCCAAGCCCTGCAACCCGCGCATCAGCACCGTGGTATCCACCCCCACCGCGACGAACCTGGCCCCCAGTTCGATATAGCGCCGGGCCAGTTTCTCGTCGGCGCTGAGGATCCCCGCCGCCTTGCCGGCCTTGTTGATCCGCAGGATGGCGTCCTCGATCGCCGCTTGCACCTGCGGGTGCCCCGGATTGCCGCGATGGCCCATGGACGCACTCAAGTCCGCCGGCCCTATGAACACGCCATCGACTCCTTCCACGGCCACGATCTCGTCCAGGTTAGCCAGCGCCTCCAGGTTCTCGATCTGCACCAGCAGGCACATCTGCGCATCGGCGTGATCGAGGTACCCGGGAATGCTGTTCCAGCGCGACGCCCGCGCCAGCGCGCTACCCACGCCACGCACGCCCCTGGGCGGGTAATGCATGGCACGCACCAGTTGCCGCGCCTGCTCGGCACTGTCGACCATCGGCACCAGCAAGGTCTGCGCGCCGATATCGAGGATCTGCTTGATCAGCGCGGTGTCGCCGATTACCGGGCGGATGATCGCCTCGCTGGCATAGGGCGCCACCGCCTGCAGTTGCGCGAGCATGCCGCGCAGGTCGTTCGGCGCGTGCTCGCCGTCGATCAGCAGCCAGTCGAACCCGGCGTTGGCCGCCAGCTCTGCACAGTAGGCGTCGGCCAGGCCGAGCCACAGGCCGATCTGCGCCTGGTCCTGCTGCAGGCGCTGCTTGAAGCGGTTGATGGGCATGTCCATGGAAACCTCCTGATCAGACGAAACGGCAGGCGATGGAGCCGAGCATGTCGTAGTCGACATGGAAGGTATCGCCCGGGCGCGCCGCCACCGGGCGGGTGAAGGAGCCGCCGAGGATGATCTGCCCGGCCTCCAGGGTGACGTCGTACGGCGCCAGCTTGTTGGCCAGCCACGCCACGCCCTTGGCCGGGTGGTTGAGCACGGCGGCGGAAACCCCGGATTCCTCGATCACGCCGTTGCGGTAAAGCACTGCGGGGACCTTGCGCAGGTCGATATCGGTCGGCCGCACCGGGCGTCCGCCCATGACCACGCCGGCGTTGGCCGCGTTGTCGGAGATGGTGTCGAAGACCTTGCGGGTGACCTGGGTCTGCGGATCGACCTGCTGGATGCGCGCGTCGATGATTTCCAGGGCCGGAATCACCCACTCGGTGGCGTCGAGCACATCGAACACCGTGACATTCGGCCCCTTCAGCGGCTTGCCGAGGATGAACGCCAGCTCCACTTCCACGCGCGGCACGATGAAGCGCTCGAACGGGATGTCGCTGCCTTCCTCGAACAGCATGTCGTCCAGCAGCGCGCCGTAGTCCGGTTCGGTGATGTTGGAAGAAACCTGCATGGCGCGAGAGGTCAGGCCGATCTTGTGGCCGACCAGCTTGCGCCCGTCCTTGATCTTCTGCGCCACCCAGGCGCGCTGGATGGCATAGGCGTCCTCGATGGTGATGCCGGGGTGCTCCAGGGAAAACTGGCGCACCTGTTCGCGGTTGCGTTCGGCCCGGTCCAGTTGGGCCGCGGCGCTGAGGATCTGGCTGTGGTCGAGCATGATCGAGTCTCTTACTGAGGGTTGACGGTGACGGCGTGGGTGCGCAGCACCAGCAGGCCGCCAAGGGTGATGAAGAAGGCCAGCACGTACAGGGCAAGGCTGGCGCTGTGGGTGGTGTCGCGCATCCAGCCGATCAGGTAGGGCGCGGCGAACGAAGCGATGCTGCCGAACGAGCTGATCAGGGCGATGCCGGCGGCCTGGGTGGTGTTGGCCAGGAAGGCCGGCGGCAGTTGCCAGAACATCGGCAGGGCTGCGCTGGCGCCCATGCCGGCGACGATCAGGCCGCCCATCACCAGGGTCGGGTTCTGCGGGGCGATGCCGGCCACGGCGATGCCGACGGCGGACATCAGCAGCGGCACGCACAGGTGCCAGCGCCTTTCGCGGCGGCGGTCCGAGGAGCGCCCGCAAGCGATCATGAAGCAGCAGCCGGCCAGGTACGGCACGGCGCTGAGCAGGCCGACACGGCCGTCGCTGCCGATGCCGGCGGCATGGATCAGGGTCGGCATCCAGAAGGCCAGGGTGTTCACCGCCAGCATGACCGCGCAGTACACCGCCACCAGCAGCCAGACCCGGGCGTCGCCGAGGATGCCGCTGAAGGAAGTGATCGACTTGCGTTGCTCTTCCTTGTCCAGCTCGTCGCGCAGGCTTTGCTTTTGTTCGGCGCTCAACCAGTCGACACTGGCGAAGCTGTCCGGCAGGCACTTGAGGACGACCATGCCGAGCAGGATGACCGGAGCACCCTCGATCAGGAACATCCACTGCCAGCCGCGCAGGCCGGCGGCGTCGTGGAACAGCTCGAGAATGCCGCCCGACAGCGGCCCGCCGATCACCCCGGCCATGGGCACGGCGATGGCGAACAGCGCGGTGATCCCGGCGCGGCGCCGGGCGGGATACCAACGGTTGAGGTAGACCAGGATGCCCGGGAAGAACCCGGCCTCGGCCACGCCCAGGAGGAAGCGCAGCACATAGAAGCCGGTGGGCGTCTGCACCAGCAGCATGCTGGTCGAAAGCGCGCCCCAGACCACCATCAGCGTGGCGATCCAGCGCCGCGGGCCGAAGCGATCCAGGGCAATATTGCTCGGCACGCCGAACAGTGCATAGGCAATGAAGAACAGTCCGGCGCCGAAGCCGTACACGGTGTCGCTGAAGTGCAGGTCGGTGCTCATCTGCATCTTGGCGAAGCCGATGTTGATGCGGTCGAGGTGGGCGAACAGGTAACACACCAGCAACAGCGGCATCAGCCGCCAGGTCACGGTGGAATGGGTCGAATCCTGACGGGCAAGGGTGACGCTATCTGCGGTATTGGCTGTGCTCATGATCTTGTACTTTTTGTCAGAGTGGCCATGGGGAGTTCAGGCGGGGAGGTCAACCCGCCTGGTTGTCGAGAAACGCGTGGACGTTGTTCTGCTTGAAGTTGAGTTGCGGGTGCAGTTCGCTCATCTCGAACGACAGGGCCAGCAAGCGCTCGGCCTGCAGGGCGGCGAAGTGTTCGGTGATGACGGCAAAGAGCTGTTCGGCGACTTTCGTGCGGGTTTCCAGGTCGCGGCCGTGGCCAACCTTCAGGGTCATATGAACGAAGGCGTAGTCGTGCTTGCCGTCGGCCATGCGCCAGGTGTCCAGGCGCACCGCGCGGCTGCGGATGCCGCCCAAAGGAAACACGCCGCTGGCGCCGAGGGTGGCGTGGACCTTCTCGAACAGGCCCGGCAGGTCGGCCCGGGCTTCGATGTTGTCGGTGATTTCAGCGATGAAATGGGGCATGGGGCTTCCTTGGAATCAGAGCGGGAAAATAGCGTTGATCTGCCCGGTGCCGGAGCTGCCGAAGGCCTCGGTCAGGACCTCCACCGGCTTGTCGTAGTTGGCGCCGCCGAGCAGGCCGAGGAGCATCGCGGTGTCGTGCATGCCGCCTTCGCCGTAGCAGGCCGTGGCGTAGTCGGGGAGCATTGCGCAGAACTCCTTGAAGCGACCCTGCTTCCACAGTTCCACCACGCGCAGGTCGACCTGCTTGTCGAATTCGCGGGTCCAGTTGTGGATGTTGGCTTCGGCGTTGCGGTCGTCGGAGAAACGGTGGGAGAGGGAGCCGGAGGCCAGCACCAGGACCTTGCGGTCGCTCTTGTCGATGGCCCGGCGCACGGCGGCGCCGAAGGCCAGGCTGTCCTCCAGACGGTGCCAGGCGCACCAGGCGGCGATGGACACCACCTTCAGGCGTTCTTCCTCCGGCACGCCCATATGCATGTAGCGCATCGGCACCAGGGTGCCGTATTCCAGCTCCAGGCTCGGGATATTGTGGGCCTGGGTACGCACACCGGCGGCGTTGGCCTCGGCGGCGATCAGTTCGCCCAGTTCAGGGCAGCCGGGATACTCGAAGGCCATGTCCTTGATGAAATGCGGCAGTTCGTTGCTGGTGTAGACGCCTTTGAAATGCTCGCCGCAGTTGATGTGGTAGGCGCTGTTGACCAGCCAGTGCACATCGAACACCACCGCGGTATCGGCGCCCAGTTCGCGGGCGCGGCGGCCGATTTCCTTGTGCCCGGCGATGGCCGCTTCACGACAGCCGTGGTGCTTGCCGGGCAGCTCCGACAGGTACATCGAGGGGACGTGGCAGACCTTGGCTGCCAGGACGACTTCGCCCATGGTGGAACTCCTGGTTTCTTGTTGGTTGCACGGTCCCTGTGGGAGCTGGCTTGCCAGCGATAGGGCCATCAGCAGCACCTCAGGGGGTCAGCCAGGGCCTCATCGCTGGCAAGCCAGCTCCCACAGGGATTGGGGTTGCCTCAGGTTTTCAGGCAACCTCGTCTACCGGTCACACACCCCAACGCGGAATGTGGTGGCTGCCCATCGAGATGCACACGTTCTTGATCTCGGCGAACACCTCGAAGCTGTACTGGCCGCCTTCGCGACCGGTACCCGAGCCCTTCACGCCGCCAAACGGCTGGCGCAGGTCGCGGACGTTCTGGCTGTTGATGAACACCATGCCGGCCTCGATGCCACGGGCCAGGCGGTGGGCCTTGCCGATGTCCTGGGTCCAGATGTACGAGGCCAGGCCGTACTCGGTGTCGTTGGCCAGTTGCAGCGCTTCGGCCTCGTCCTTGAACGGGATCAGGCAAACCACCGGGCCAAAGATCTCTTCCTGGGCGATGCGCATCTTGTTGTTCACATCGGCGAACACGGTCGGCTGGATGAACTGGCCCTTGGCGAGGTGCGCCGGCAGGTTGGCCGGGCGCTCCAGGCCACCGGCGAGCAGGGTGGCGCCTTCCTCGATACCGATGCGGATGTAGCCGGTGACCTTGTCGTAGTGCGCCTGGGTGATCATCGAGCCGACCTGGGTTTTCGGATCGGTCGGATCGCCCACGATCAGTCGCTTGGCGCGCGCCGCGAACTCGGCGACGAACTGCGGGTACACGCTTTCCTGGATGAAGATCCGGCTACCGGCGGTGCAGCGCTCGCCGTTGAGCGAGAAGATGGTGAACAGCGCGGCGTCCAATGCGCGCTCCAGGTCGGCATCCTCGAAAATCAGCACCGGCGACTTGCCGCCCAGTTCCATGGAGTACTTCTTCAGGCCGGCGGTCTGCATGATCTTCCTGCCGGTGGCGGTACCGCCGGTGAAGGAGATCGCGCGCACGTCCGGGTGGCGCACCAGGGCGTCGCCGGCGGTGGCGCCGTAACCCTGGATCACGTTGAGCACGCCATTGGGAATGCCGGCTTCGACGGCCAAGCGGCCCAGTTCGTTGGCGGTCAGCGGCGACAGTTCGCTCATCTTCAGCACCGCGGTGTTGCCCAGGGCCAGGCACGGCGCGGTCTTCCAGGTGGCGGTCATGAACGGCACGTTCCACGGCGACACCAGGCCACACACACCGACCGGCTGGTATAGGGTGTAGTTGAGCATCTGGTCGTCGACCGGGTAGGTATGGCCGTCCATGCGCGTGCAGACTTCGGCGAAGAAATCGAAGTTGTGCGAGGCGCGCGGGATCAGCACGTTCTTGGTTTGGTGGATCGGCAGGCCGGTGTCCAGGGTTTCCAGCTCGGCCAGTTGCGGTACGTTCTGGTCGATCAGTTCACCCAGCTTGCGCATCAGCCGCGCGCGTTCCTTGGCCGGGGTGTTGGCCCATTTCGGGAAGGCTTCCTTGGCCGCCGCAACGGCCTGGGCCACTTCCTCGGCACCGCCGCTGGCGACTTCGCCAATGGCTTCGCCGGTGGCCGGGTTGTAGTTGACGAAGGTGTCCTTGCTCTCGACCTCGCGGCCGTTGATCCAATGCTTGATCATGCTGCTCATGCCTCTTTTTTGTATTGGGCGAAGAACTCGGCTTCGCTGACGATGCGGTTGACCAGGCGGCCGACACCTTCCACTTCCACCACCACTTCATCGCCCGGCACCACGTCGGCCAGGCCTTCCGGGGTGCCGGTGGCGATCATGTCGCCGGGTTGCAGGGTCATGAAGCTGGACAGGTATTCGATCAGGTAGGGGATGTCGAAGATCATGTCGCGGGTCGTGCCTTCCTGTTTCAGCTCACCGTTGATCCAGGTGCGCAGGGTCAGGCTGGACGGGTCCGGCACATCGGCGACGTCCACGATCCACGGGCCGACCGGGGTGGTGCAGTCGCGGTTCTTCACCCGCAGGTTGGGCCGGTAGTAGTTCTCCAGGTAGTCGCGGATGGCGTAGTCGTTGCAGACCGTGTAGCCGGCCAGGTACTCCAGGGCGTCCTCGCGCTTGACGTTGCGCGCCGGCTTGCCGATCACCGCCACCAGCTCGCACTCGTAGTGCATGTACTTGATGTTGTCCGGGCGCCAGGTGACCTGGTTGTGGCCGGTGTAGGTGCCGGGCGACTTGACGAACGCCAGCGGCTCGGTTGGCGGGGCGAAGGCCAGTTCGGCGGCGTGGTCGGCGTAGTTCAGGCCGAGGGCGAACATGCTGCCGTTGGCAGGCGGCAACCACTCGACCTGGTCTTCGCCGAGCAGCCTGCCATCGGCCAGGCGCACGGCGTTGTCGGCTTCCACGGTCACCGCGTGGACTTCACCCTGGAAACGGATACGAGCGTGTTTCATCAGTGGGCCTCCTGTTCGGCGACGATGGGATTGGCCAGGCGCCCCAGCCCGGTGATTTCGATTTCGACCTGGTCGCCCGGCTGCACATCGACACGGCCTTCAGGGGTGCCGGTGATCAGCACGTCGCCTTCATGCAGGGTCATGAACTCGGTGATTTCGGCGATCAGTTGCGCAATGCCGCGCACCAGGTTGGCGGTGCTGTTCTGCTGGCGGACTTCGCCGTTGATGAACAGGCGGATGTCCAGGGCATGCGGGTCGGCGATCTGTGCCACCGGCACCAGCTCCGGGCCGATCACGCAGAAACCGTCACGGCACTTGGCCTTGACCGCCGGGCGGTAGTAGCTCTCTTCCGGCAGGCTGAATTCGTTGACGATGGTGAAGCCGGCAACGTGGTCCAGGGCCTGTTCGGCGCTGACCCGGGTGGCGCGCTTGCCGATCACCACGCCCAGGGCGGGGCCGGCCTGCAGGCGCTCGACGCCCTTGGGATAGACCACTGGCTGGCCGTGGCCATTGCGGGTGTTGGGGGTCTTGATGAACAGCACCGGCTTGACCGGTGGCTTCTGGTACGGCGCCTGTTCGAATTCGGCGAGACGCTGTTCCAGCAGCCCCTTGTAGTTCAGCGCAACGCCGAACAGGGTGCCGGTGGCAACGTCATGCAGGGCACGGCTCATGCTCTTCTCCTGGCAGTGGGCGGGACGACACGGGGTGCCCCACGTGGGTAATTGTTAATGTGTTAACGTTATAATTAAGATGTTAACGAAATGCAAGCTGCCGATCGCCGGGCGCAGGGGTAAGCTGGCGGGCAGAACAAGAAAGCGGCAAGAGGTGAGGGCAGTCATGAGCGATCGCACGCCGATCCCCAACATCAACATCGGCCAGGTCTACGACCAGCGCTACAGCGACTCGGAAGTGCATTACGACAAGCTCGGCAACCTGGCCGGGTTTTTCGGGCGCAACATGCCGGTGCACCGCCATGACCGGTTTTTCCAGGTGCACTACGTCAAGTCGGGGACGGTGCGGGTCTACCTGGACGACCAGCAATACGTCGAGTCCGGGCCGATGTTCTTCCTGACGCCGCCGACCATTCCCCACTCGTTCGTCACCGAGGCGGATGCCGACGGGCATGTGCTGACGGTGCGCCAGCAACTGGTGTGGCAGTTGCTCGAAGCCGACCCCGGCCTGGCGCCGGGAGCCCAGGTGGCGCCGGCCTGCGTGGCCTTGAGTGGCCTGGAAGGCAAGTTCGCCGTCGAGGCGCAGCGCCTGGAAGTGATGTTCGACCTGTTGCATAGGGAAGTGGAAGGAACCGAGGCGGGCAGGGAGGCGGCGCTGCACAGCCTGACCCGGCTGCTGATGACCAGCCTGCTGCGCCTGTGTGCCAGGTCACTGCCGGCGCGGACCACGCGGCATGAGGACTTGCACATCTTCCATCGCTTCAATGAGCTGATCGAAGCGCATTACCTGGAGCACTGGCCGCTGTCGCGCTATGCCGAAGGCATCGGGGTGACCGAGGCGCGGCTGAACGATGTCTGCCGGCGAATCGCCGACCTGCCGTCCAAGCGCCTGGTGCTGGAAAGGGTGATGCAGGAGGCCAGGCGGCTGCTGCTGTTCACCGGAAGCTCGGCGAACGAGATCTGCTACAGCCTGGGGTTCAAGGATCCGGCGTATTTCAGCCGGTTCTTCATGAGGTATGCGCAGGTGACGCCGGGGGAGTACCGGTTGCGGCAGGGCGGGTTGCGCTAGGGTGTTCTCTCGGGCCTCATCGCTGGCAAGCCAGCTCCCACAGGTATAGTGCCGCTCTTGAGAGCAGTGGTGACCCTGTGGGAGCTGGCTTGCCAGCGATGAGGCCCGAAACAGCAATAAAGAGCTATCAGCCAGCCACTTTAAGCCCAGGCAAAGCAGCCCGCTTCAACGCCTCCCGCTCCCCGCGGAAATGCGGAAGGATATGCTCCCCCAACCGATAAGCCTCCTCCAGATGCGGATACCCCGCCAGGAAGAACACATCGATCCCCAGTTCGTTGTACTCGCGGATCCGCGCCACCACGTTTTCATAGCTCCCCACCAGCGCCAGCCCCGGCGGAATGCCGATGTAGCCGAAGCCGGCCCAGACGTTCGGGTAGATGAAGAAGTCGTCGAAGCGCTTGCTCTGCTCGCGGTCGCCGTATTCTTCCTCATAACTTAGCTTGCGCGCGGTGCGCAGCCCGGCATGGGCCGCCGCGGCCTTGATGGTGTTCTTCGCCACGCCTTCGTTGAAGAAGCGCCGGGCCTCGGCATGGGCCAGTTCCTCGGTCTCGCGGGTGATCACATCGATGGACAGCCCGAAGCGAATATCACTGCGCCCGTATTTCAATGCCCGCTCGCGGATATCGGCAATCAGTTCACGAATCTTGTCCGGATGCTCGGCACGCATCAGGTAGAAGTCGGCATGCTTGGCGGCGAACTCCCGCGCCGGGATCGACGATCCGGCGGTGCAGATCAGCGGCAGTTCGGCCTTTTTCTGCGGGCCGCGCAACCCGCCGCCGCCAGCCTTGAAGAAGCGCCCGTCGTAATGGAAGTTCTCCGAGTTCCAGTAGCCGCGCACCACGTCCATGAACTCGGTGGCGCGCTCGTAGCGCTCGTCATGCTCGAAGAAATCCCCGACCTGGCGCTGCACCGCATCCGAGCCACCGTTGATGATGTTCCAGATCAGCCGGTTGCCGGTGGCCCGCTGGTAGGTGGCGGCCTGCTGCACCGCGACCCACGGCGTGTAGTGGTACGGCTGGAAGGCGGCCACGTAGTTCAGCGTGCGGGTTTCCCGGGCCAGCAGCGAGCAGACGGTCCAGGGTTCTTCGCCATAGGGCGCGTTGACCATCAGCACGCCGCCGAAGCCATTGATTTCCGCGGCCTTGGCGATCTGCCCCAGGTAGTCGATGTAGGTGAAGTGGTCACCGACGCGAAAGCCCGACACCGCGCCGGTGCTGTCGCCACCGGGGTGCCAGTCGCCGCGGTTGCGCGGGTCGCCCGGGAGGAACTGGGTTTCGCCGTGCAAGGGCAGGCGGGTGAAGAATTCGATACTCATGGGGCGCTGTCCTTATTGCACGCTGGGGTTGCAGATGGGGGCGACGGTTTCGCCGGCGAAGACCTTGCGGGCGAACGGCAGCGAGTCCTTGAGCGAGGCATTGACCGTCTCGCTATGGCCCAGCCCCTTGTACAGATGGCCCTCGACCACCGAGCCGGCCTTGCAGGCGTCCTGCATCAGGGCAACCTGGGTCGAGGCGGCGGGGGTCTTGTCCTCGGCGCCGGTGCCGATGAAGATCGGTTGCGCCAGCTTCAGGGTCGGGTAGCTGACCTGGGCCTGCCAGGCCTTCAGTTGCTCGCCGTCATTGGCTTTGCGCGTATTGGCCGGGGTCAGGCCGGTGCCGATCACGTCGGCGGTCAGTTGCGCCAGGCAACTGGTGCGGGCCTGTTCGAACAGCGGCAGGGCCTTGTCGGTGTAGTAGTCGCGCGGGTCGATCTTCGGGTTGTACTGCTGCGCCGCGAGCAGGGTGTAGAAACCGTAGGCGAGGGCGGCATCGACCTTGTTCGGGTCCTGCTCGCCGACGTTCTTGCTGCCGACGGTGTAGATCACCCCGGTGCCGACGCTGCCCTTCAGGCCCAGGTCCGGCGCGTAGATCGGTGCATAGGCGGCTGCGGCGAAGGCGCCGGCGCCGCCCTGGGACTGGCCGAGCACCAGCACCTTGTTGGCCAGGCCCGGGACGCCGGCGATCACCGCCTTGGCGGCGTCGAGAATGCCGTAGGCGGCCATGCGGTTGTTCAGCAGCGGATGGCCGCCGGGGACGCCGAGGCCCTGGTAGTCGGTGGCGACGATGGCATAGCCTTCGTTCAGCCAGCGCGCCAGGTACTGCACGTCACGATAGGAGCGCCCCGACCAGGACGGCGCGCAGATATCCGCCACGCCAACCGTGCCATGGCCCCAGGTCACTACCGGCCAGCCACCTTCCGGCGCCTTGCCGTGGGGAATGAACAGCGCGCCGGAAACGGCGATCGGCGTCTTGCCGTCGATACCGTCGGTGGAGCTGTAGAGGATGCGCAGTTGCGAGGCGGCGCCGGGCAGGCTGAGGGTCTGCTCCAGGGGTTCGCTGCGCAGCAGTTTGCCCGGGGTGGCGGGAATTGCCTTGTCGAAGGTGTAGAACGCCGAGACCCGGCCGTCGCCTTGCAGCGGATCGGGCTTGGGTGCATAGGTTTCGGCGGCCAGGGCAGTCAGTGACAGGGTCAGCAGGCTGAGGCCGACGGTGAGGGCGTGGGGCAGTTTCATGAAGGGTCCTTGAACGAAACGACGGTCGATGCCCATGCCCTGAGCGAAAGGCATGCCAGTTATCCGGGAAAGCCCCGCAGGCCTTGCCTGGCGCGGCTTCGAGCCGGGCGGCCGGACGCCGGTGGCGGTCGCTGTGCTGACCAGGGAGCACCTCGGTGCTGGCTGATTGCTGCTGGAGCAGCAATCGACACGCTTGATTCTTTTGGGAATATCCAAATGCAAATTAATAATTATTTGTTCTAATTTGTTTCGTGCACTATGAAGGCGCGCCACCCATGCCAGGAATGCCTTCTATGTCGCTGATTACCCATCCCAATGCCCGCGAGCTGACCAAATCCGTTCGCGCTACCGTCCTGGTGTTCAAGGACCCGCGCTCCCAGGAACTGCTCAGCCGCATCGAGCGCCTGGCGCCCAGCGAAGCCAATACGCTGATCATCGGCGAGACCGGGACCGGCAAGGAGCTGGTGGCGCGACATATCCATCAACTCAGCCGCCGTGGCCGCGAACCGTTCGTGGCGGTGAACTGTGGCGCCTTCGCCGAAACCCTGGTGGAAAGCGAGCTGTTCGGCCACGAGAAAGGCGCCTTCACCGGGGCGACCAATGCCAAGGCCGGCTGGTTCGAAGCGGCCAACGGCGGCACGTTGTTCCTCGACGAGATCGGCGACCTGCCGTTGAACATGCAGGTCAAGTTGCTGCGGGTGTTGCAGGAGCGCGAGGTGGTGCGCCTGGGCTCGCGCACGCCGATCCCGATCAACGTGCGCCTGGTTGCCGCCACCAACGTCAACCTGGCCGACGCGGTGGTGGCGGGGAATTTCCGCGAGGACCTGTTCTACCGCCTGCACGTGGCGACCATTCGCCTGCCGCCACTGCGCGAGCGGCCTGGGGATATCCTGCCCCTGGCCGAGTTCTTCCTTGAGGAACACTGCCAGCGCCTGGGCTACAACCGCGCCAGCCTGAGCCCGGAAAGCGAACGCAAGCTGCTGTCCCACAGCTGGCCGGGGAACATCCGCGAACTGGAAAACGCCATCCACCACGCCTTGCTGGTGTGCCGCCAGCAACGGGTGCAGCCGGGGGACCTGCACTTGGTGGACATGCGTCCGACCGGCGTGAGGCACGAGGAGCACGCACTGCCGCAACGCCTGCCAGCCGCGCCGCCCGATCTGGAAGCGGCGTTGACGGCGCTGTTCGAACAGAACATCCCCGACCTCTACGAGCATATCGAGGAGACCGTGTTCCGCACCGCCTACCGTTTCTGCCACGGCAACCAGTTGCAGACCGGGCGCTTGCTGAACATCAGCCGCAATATCGTCCGCGCGCGGCTGGAGAAGATCGGTGAACTGCGCAGCAACAGCGCCTGATCAGATAAAGCGGGTCAGCAGCCAGTACAAGGTGCCGGACAGCAGGATCGACATCGGCAGGGTCAGGATCCAGGCCATCGCCAGGTTGCGGATGGTCCTGCCCTGTACGCCGGAGCCGTTGGCGACCATGGTCCCGGCCACCCCTGAAGACAGCACGTGGGTGGTGGACACCGGCAGGCCGAAATGGTCCGCGGCGCCTATGGTGCACATGGCCACCAGTTCCGCCGAGGCGCCCTGGGCGTAGGTCAGGTGGGTCTTGCCGATCTTCTCGCCGACGGTCACCACGATGCGCTTCCAGCCGACCATGGTGCCCAGGCCAAGGGCCAGGGCCACGGCCACCTTGACCCAGAGCGGAATGAAGCGCGTGGCATCGTCGATCGCCCCCTTGAACTGCTGCACGGTCTGGCGCGTGGCGGCATCCACGTCCAGCAGCCCGTGCTTGTCCATCAGGCGGATCGCCTCGCTGGTCAGGTACATGTCGTTGCGCACGTTGCTCACCGCCTCGGCGGGAATGCCGGCGATGCCATAGCTATCCACCTGGTGACCAATGTCCCCGGCCAGCGCGGCGAGCGCCGGAACCAGCAGGGGGCTGGCTTGCGGAGTGCGGATGAACTGGGTCAGGACCTCGCGTGGTTTCGCGCTCAGCAGGGGTTCGGTTATGTAGCCCGAGAGTGCCTGGCGCGTGTCCTCGGCGACCACGACGAATTGCTGCGATTGTTCCTCCGGCATGGTCCGGTTCAACGCGTAGGCCATGGGCAGGGTGCCGACCAGGATCAGCATGATCAGGCCCATGCCTTTCTGTCCGTCGTTGGAACCGTGGGCGAAGGACACGCCTGTGCAGGTGACGATCAGCAGGCTGCGGATCCACAGCGGCGGCGGCTGGTCGCCCTTTGGCGCTTCGTATAGGGCGCGGTTCTTCACCAGCTTGCGCAGGCCCAGCAACAGCACGGCGGCGCAGGCGAAACCGAGGATCGGCGAAAACAGCAGGGCATAGCCGACCTTGCCGGCCTGGGCCCAGTCGACACCGGAGGTGCCGTCGCGCCCGTGCATCAGCGCATTGGCCACGCCGACGCCGATGATCGAGCCGATCAGGGTGTGCGAGGAGGACGCCGGCAGGCCCAGCCACCAGGTGCCGAGGTTCCAGATGATCGCCGCCAGCAACAGGGCGAAGACCATGGCGAAGCCGGCCGAGGAGCCAACCTGGAGAATCAGTTCCACCGGCAGCAGGGCGATGATGCCGAAGGCCACCGCGCCGCTGGAAAACAGCACGCCAAGAAAATTCCACAACCCCGACCAGACCACGGCGAAGCGCGCCGGCAGGGAGTTGGTGTAGATCACCGTGGCCACTGCATTGGCGGTGTCGTGGAAACCATTGACGAATTCGAAGCCCAGGGCGATCAGCAGCGCCAGGCCGAGCAGCAGGAAAGGGGTCCAGGTGGTGATCACCGTGCCGCTGGCGTCGATATCGCGTAGCAGGCTCCAGGCGGTGTAGAGCAGGGCGCCGATCAGCAGGCTGCAGAAAACCACGGCGGGGGTTCGGCTCGAGCGGGAGCCGGCGGAGGGTGTAGCGAGCACGGCCGAGGGAGCGGCGGCGCTGGTCTGGGTAGTCATGAACGGGTCCGGGGGCGACATTTTCAGGCTCCTGCCTGTACCAGGGCAGCGTACTAGCATAGGCACTGATCGAGCTGACGCCAGTCAATGAAAGCGGGTGTAAGCTCCATTGATTTCAGTGATGGAGGGGTGGCTCATGATCCGTTGGCGACAGGTCCTTGCAGCATCGACCGGGCAGCACGCGCCATGACCCTGCAACTGCGCCGGGCCGGCGAGCTCGACCTGCCCTTTGCCCGTGACCTGACCCGGCGCGGCATGCTGCGCTACTACTGCGAATTCGACCTGCTGTGGCAGGACGAGGCCTTCGACCAGGCCTGGGGCTGGCGCGAGCAGTGGCTGGTCATGGACGACGAACGGCGCCTGGGCTTTTGCAGCCTCAGCCAGGACATGCGTGCGTTGTATATCCGCGAACTGCATATAGCCCGGGAGTGCCACGGTCGAGGCACAGGCACCTGGGTATTGCGCGAATTGAACGCCTGGGCGGCGCAGCGGCGGTTGTCGTGGCTGCGTTTGACCGTATTCAAAACCAATCCGGCCCGTCAGCTTTATCTGCGTGAAGGATTTCGCGAAGAAGGCACCGAGGAATGCTTCATCCGCATGCAGCGCAGCGTCCGCTGACACCCTTCGAAAGGCGTAGGATGGCTTGTGCAGAACTTCGCCGCGCAGGCATAGTTCACGCTTGTTGACGGTGCAGTGGATGTACCGGGTTTCCTACCCGCTATCGGGTGTTTTGCAAAGGATTATGTATTCGTATGAAGGGTATTGGACTACGTCTCAGGGAAGAACGTGAACGCCTCGGCCTCACCCAGCGGGCATTTGGCGACATCGGCGGGGTCGAGCCCAACGCCCAGGGCAAATATGAAAGTGGCGAGCGCACCCCGCGTGCGGACTATCTCGCAGCGGTCGCGGCACGCGGGGTGGACGCCCTCTATGTGCTCAGCGGCGTGCCCACGCCGGCAACCCTCGACGATCTTCGCCCCGGCGAAAACCATCTGCTCGACTGCTACCGGCGCTTGCAACCGGCGGATCAGCAGGCTGTAAGACATCTCCTGGAGAGCTTGGCGGGCAATGCCGTGTCGCCTGTAGGCAAAGTGGCATCGGCTTGATACGACAGAGCGAAACCGGAGCGTCGAAAAAATGAAATCTGACGTCATATTCGTGACGCAATCTGTTAGGTCCCCCCTGCGATTTTTTGATAAGGTGGCCGGATCCAATTCAGACCGTAAGGCGAGGTGTCTGCTTGATTAGGGTTCTGGTGGTCGATGATCACGATCTGGTACGTACCGGTATAACCCGCATGCTGGCCGACATCGACGGTCTGCAGGTGGTGGGCGAGGCCGACTCCGGCGAAGAAGCGCTGAAGAAGACCCGCGAACTGAAGCCGGACGTGGTCCTGATGGACGTGAAAATGCCCGGAATCGGTGGCCTCGAAGCCACCCGCAAGCTGTTGCGCAGTCACCCCGACATCAAGGTGGTAGCGGTCACCGTCTGTGAAGACGATCCGTTCCCCACCCGCCTGCTCCAGGCCGGCGCCGCCGGTTACCTGACCAAGGGCGCGGGGCTGGAGGAAATGGTCCAGGCCATTCGCCTGGTGTTTGCCGGGCAGCGTTACATCAGCCCGCAGATTGCCCAGCAACTGGCACTCAAATCCTTCGAGCCGAAGAACGCATCGCCGTTCGACAGCCTGTCGGAGCGGGAAATCCAGATCGCCCTGATGATCGTCGGTTGCCAGAAGGTGCAGATCATTTCCGACAAGCTGTGCTTGTCGCCGAAAACGGTGAACACGTACCGTTACCGCATCTTCGAAAAACTCTCGGTCACCAGCGATGTGGAGCTCACGTTGCTGGCGGTCCGCCACGGTATGGTTGATGCCAACCTCTGAACATGACCCCCGCGTTTGATCCAAGTGCTTTTCTGGCGACCTGCAGCGGCCGTCCGGGTGTCTACCGGATGTTCGACGCTGGCGGTCGCCTGCTTTATGTAGGCAAGGCCAAGAATCTCAAGAAACGCCTGGCCAGCTATTTCCGCAAAACCGGCCTGGCACCCAAGACCGCTGCGCTGGTCGGGCATATCGCCAGTGTCGAGACCACCATCGTCTCCAGCGAGACCGAGGCGCTGCTGCTCGAGCAGACGCTGATCAAGGAATGGCGCCCGCCCTACAACATCCTGCTGCGCGATGATAAATCCTACCCCTACGTTTTCCTGTCCGACGGCGAGTTCCCGCGGCTGGGCATCCACCGTGGGGCCAAGAAGCAGAAGGGCAGGTACTTCGGGCCCTATCCCAGTGCCGGCGCGATCCGCGAAAGCCTGAGCCTGTTGCAGAAGACCTTCCACGTTCGCCAGTGCGAGGACAGCTACTACGCCAACCGCACCCGGCCGTGCCTGCAATACCAGATCAAGCGCTGCAAGGGGCCGTGCGTCGGCCTGGTAGACAGCCAGGAGTACGCCGACGATGTACGCCACTCGGTGATGTTCCTCGAAGGCCGCAGCCATCAACTGACCAACGAGCTCAACGCCGACATGGAGAAGGCGGCCATGTCCCTGGAATTCGAAAAGGCCGCCGAGCTGCGCGACCAGATCGCCCTGCTGCGCCGGGTCCAGGACCAGCAAAGCATGGAGGGCGGCAGCGGCGACGTCGATGTGGTCGCGGCGTTCGTCAACCCGGGCGGCGCCTGCGTGCACCTGATCAGCGTGCGCGGCGGGCGGGTGCTGGGCAGCAAGAACTTCTTTCCCCAGGTGGGCATCGAGGAGGAGGTGGCCGAGGTCATGTCGGCCTTCCTGTCCCAGTACTACCTGGGCAACTCCGAGCGCGAGCTGCCTGCGGAACTGATCGTCAACGTGGTGCACGAAGACTTCGATGCCCTGCGCGACGCCGTGGAAACCCTGCGCGGCCGTGAGTTGAGCATCAGCCACCGGGTGCGTGGCACCCGCGCCCGCTGGCAGCAACTGGCGGTGACCAACGCCGAGCAGGCATTGATGGCCCGTCTTGCCAACCGCCAGCATATGGCGGCGCGTTTCGAGGCCCTGGCCGAGGTGCTCGGTCTGCCCGAGGTGCCGCAGCGCCTGGAGTGCTACGACATCAGCCACTCCAGCGGCGAAGCCACGGTGGCCTCGTGCGTGGTGTTCGGCCCGGAAGGCCCGCTGAAGTCGGATTACCGCCGTTTCAATATCGAAGGCGTCACCGCCGGCGACGACTATGCCGCCATGCAGCAGGCCCTGACCCGGCGCTATGGGCGGATCAAGGACGGCGAGGGCAAATTGCCGGACGTGCTGCTGGTGGATGGCGGCAAGGGCCAGCTGAACATGGCCCGGGAAGTGATGCAGGCGCTGCTGGTGCCCGACCTGACCCTGCTCGGCGTGGCCAAGGGCGTAACGCGCAAGGCCGGTTTCGAAACGCTTTACCTCAACGATGTGCAGCATGAATTCACCTTGCGCGGCGACTCCCCGGCATTGCACCTGATCCAGCAGATCCGCGACGAGGCCCACCGTTTCGCCATCACCGGCCACCGCGCCCGGCGTGGCAAGGCGCGGCGCACGTCGAGCCTGGAAGATGTCGCCGGGGTCGGGCCGAAGCGCCGCCGCGACCTGCTGAAACATTTCGGCGGCCTGCAGGAATTGTCCCGTGCCAGTGCGGAAGAAATCGCCAAGGCGCCGGGAATCAGCAAAAAGCTCGCCGAGTCGATTTATGACAGCCTGCATAGCGAGTAGAATCCTCCGCTCACCTTGTGGCCAGTTGTCCTGATGAATATCCCGAATCTGCTTACAGTTCTTCGTGTCCTGCTCATCCCGATCTTCATTCTGCTGTTCTATCTCCCGTATCACTGGAGCTACGTAGCAGCCAGCAGCGTGTTCGCCATCGCCGCCGCCACCGACTGGCTCGATGGCTACCTGGCCCGGCGCCTGCAGCAGAGCACGCCGTTCGGCGCCTTCCTCGACCCGGTGGCGGACAAACTGATGGTTGCCGTGGCGCTGGTGCTGCTGGTGCAGGTCCACGCCAACCTGTGGCTGACCCTGCCGGCGGCGGTGATCATCGGCCGCGAGATCGTGGTCTCGGCGTTGCGCGAATGGATGGCGGAGCTGGGGGCGAGGGCGCATGTCGCGGTTTCCAACCTGGGCAAATGGAAGACTGCGGCGCAGATGCTGGCGCTGGTCATCCTCCTGGCCAACCCACCGGCCTTCACCGCCTGGGTAGTGCTCGGCTATGCCTTGCTGATGATCGCGGCGGGCCTGACCCTGTGGTCCATGCTGCATTACCTTCGTGCCGCCTGGCCGCACCTGCGCGAAGGCTCCGAGAAAAAATAAAGTTTTTTGAATCAAGGGCTTGACGATATATTTCAAGTCTATACAATGCCCACCATCAAGACGACGCGGGAATAGCTCAGTTGGTAGAGCACGACCTTGCCAAGGTCGGGGTCGCGAGTTCGAGTCTCGTTTCCCGCTCCAAGTATTGTGTTTCAGAGCTCCATAGAGGTCTGAAACAGCTGAAAATAGGGCCTTCGGGCCCTTTTTTCGTTCCACGGAAAACCACCGAAAACCGGTAGCATCCAAGATTTTTAAGTACACGATTGAGTACACGAAATCCGGAGGTGCCCTGAAGCGGTTTTCAACTGGAGACACTTGGGTCGCGTGACAAAGCATCTGGTTCCTGGCCCAGCTCAGGAGCTTGATATGTCTCTTTCAGAAGCCGCAGTTCGGCAAGCCCGGACTACCGGCAATCCCTACTCCCTCACTGATGGCGATGGACTGTCCCTATTCGTCAGCAAAGGGGGCAGCAAGATCTGGCACTTCCGCTACTACTGGTTAGGCAAGCAGCAGCGCATTTCGCTGGGTAGCTATCCCCAAATCTCCCTCAAAGAAGCTCGCATCAAGCGAGAAGAGGCGCGGGGGCTTGTGGCGGATGGCATCAACCCATGCGATCAGCGAAAGGAACAAAAACGCGTTGCCAGGGAGATGGCTGATCATGTTTTTGCTGCCGTCTTCAATCAGTGGTACGCATTTGAATGTATAGGCTGTGGGATGTTTCCGAGTGTGCATAACCCTCAGCTCTCAGTGGGTTCGAGGTAGGCTTGGGAGAAGAACCTCATCTGCTAGGCTTTGTATGAAAATCTTTGAAAACCCGCCAACACCCCAGTCCGCCTGAGTTTCCGTAGAGTTCTGGCCTTTTCAGCGCAGGACTCTGCCATGCCTAAACAGCGATACGAAATCTCCGACGCCGACTGGGAGTTGATCGCCGATCTCTTCAATACACCTCGCCGTACCGGACGTCCACGAGCTGATGCTCAACGGTGTGTTCTGGGTGCTCTGCTCCGGCGCTACGTGGCGTGACATGCCTGAGCGATACGGCCCTTGGTCCACGGTTAATCAGCGGTTTCGAGACTGGCGAAACCAAGGCACCTTCAACAAGATGCTCAGGCCTGAAGGAAGGGCGAGCGGTGGCGCAAGACTTTGGCCAATCCTCCCTGGGGTGGCAGAAAAGTAAAGGAACTGAAGGTATATCGTTCGGCTCTTAATTATGATCTGTAGGAAGCATGAGGTGGTTATGCCATGTATGATGAAGTTTGGTGGATTTTCAGGGATACCGCCTACGGCTCAAACCCAAAAAAAGCAGAGAGTTTATGAGCCAATGCAACGACCACGGGGAGGAGGATAACGAAGGCACCAAAGTGGATGTATTTGAAGTTTAAGATTGGCCCGAACTTCCTGTTAATGGCCCGTGTGATCAGTTGGAGAGTGAAGATAGCTGCGAGTGCGATTACGAAACCAAAAATAATTGTCATAAGTGTTTCCGTGGAGAGTAGTCCGGTGATCCTTGGTGAATTGCCTATGAATAAGCAGAGACACCAAGGTGTAGGTTTAATTGATTCTGGGCGGTGCTACTGGCCGCTCACCCGAGGGTAATTCCCCGTTGCAACACCAGTTGCGAATGAACCCGCACCATACGAAAACGCTTGGACTACACCCATCGGTCCCGAAATAAAACCTAGTCCAGCACCTGCTGCGGTCCAAAGGAGTGCTTCCCCAGCATTGAAGGTGCCCCCTCCCAGGAGCGTACCGACATAACCCGCGGCGCCGGAAGCGGCACCTGCAATTGCTCCAGGGATCGCATAAGCCCCGCCAACTTCGTCAAATTCTTCGGGTGTTAGTTCTCGCATTGCTATCTCTCCTTGAGATTGGTGGTGTAAAAATTGAGCTATAAATTCTTAATGACTATCGAGGGCGTGTGGCGTCTGTTCTGATCTCACAGCGAAACCCTCCAGGTTTTTTTTATTGAATAATCAGTTTTCCTGTGCGCCCAAAAGAGTTCTGTCACTCCTTTGCTCTTCAGGTGTTTTTTGATGGCCGCCCGAGACTCCATCACCCCCCCGCATGGAAAGCAGAAATCAATCAACCAGGTTTTCCCACCTTCATTCCATTCTGATGGGTGCAGAAGGAAATCTTTGTTATTCAACAGTCGGTGCTCAGTGTCCGGTGCTAGATGTGCCCAAGTTACGTAGCCTATTGGTCTTGCTGTGTTGTCGAATAAGAATAGGATCTGCTGGTGGTCAATTGCAGGTGTTATCCAAAAATT